>CAZAOK010000018.1:0-48480 GCA_964486725.1 uncultured Leptospiraceae bacterium | reverse complement strand
GTGCCCTTCTTTATTCAAAATTGACATTGAAATTTGTTTTATTACCCGAAATTTATTTCACTCCCATTGAAATACAGAAATGGGCTTCATACCATGCTGTATATATTAGCATGGTATAAAACTATTGTTGTGAATATTGAATTACCGGGTGACACATACGGCTTTGACTGGTGTTATTGATAATACGGGAAGGCAGAGAATGAGCTGATGGGAATTGATATTGAAAGCTATTCACGCCTGTATTGTAAAAGTAATGATCTCAGTATTTTTTGGGAAAAGCAAAGTCGGACACCTGGGATATCTTTTTGAAATAATACTTTGTATTATATCCTCGCTTAATCTGTATAGCATCACCTGGACAAGCTGCCGTGCAATCGCCACAGGCCATGCAGGCGAGTATGTTTTTGTCATGAAAGAGTCTTGCAAGCTCCGGTAATTTCTTTTGATTTTTGAGTGTGTCATTGTTCATCGTTATGGCACCGGCAGGACATATTGAAACACAGATCCCGCATCCTGTACACAGTGCTGGATCAAAGATAACCATGCCGGTTCGTATATGCTTTGATCTGAAATAGTTGGGTATTCTTATCTTTTCCAGAATGGAAAGGTTTGCCATGTCATTCCCCCTGTCGTTCTGTAGTCTTTTTCCACTGTGAACCTTCCCTGATCCATTCAACGAGTTGTATTTCACGATCAATTTCACCGTCATAATCCCCCCGGGGCCAGCCCAGTATGAGGCAGTCGTCAAGGGTAAATGGGTAGGTAACGCCAAAACGTTTTCGCCACTTTTTCATTTTCATCAGCAGGGTGATCATTCCGATCCAGCATGTACCCAGTCCCAGGCTGTGTGCAGCCAGTACCATGTTTTGTCCGCAAATTCCCGCGTCCAGTGATGGTGTTCCCACCCCACGCTTGTCTACCAGGAGAAGGATCATGGCGGGAGCATTGTGATACACGGGTACTGAACCAGCCGCGATGCGCTGAAGCAGGTTGAAGGGTATGGGGTGCAGCATATTGGGCACAAGCCTGGCCAAAAGACGTACCGGCGTGCCCAGAAGAATACGCCTTACGGGTCCCCGTTCGTAGTCGATGAACCACATCAGGAGCCGGGTGATACGTATTGTGTCCTGTTCCATTTGCTTTATAACCTGTGGATCTTTTATTACCACGAATTTCCAGGGCTGGCAGTTGCCGGCTGAAGGCGCGAACCGGCCTGCTTCTAAAATTCTTTTGATAAGAGAATCCGAAACCTCTTTTTTCTTGAAAACACGGATACTTCGTCGCTCAAATATCACCTTTTCGACGGGGTTCCAGTTCATTCCTTCATAATAGGTATACAGGGGGGACAGTGTAGTATCTGGTTTTTGTTTCATGCCGTATTCTATCCTGTTAAAAAATTATATTTTACGTGATGTGAACTCTTGAATAGAAAATATAAGAATATAAGTGACCATGCCATGTCACCGCAGACGAGAAGAAATGCGAATATGGTGGTGTCACCGGTAAAAAAAAGGAACGTAAATATGCAAAACAGGATGAGCTTGCTTAAAAGCCCGAGCCATATTATTCCCCTGTTCAAGAGGGGTGCCCTGGATACTATAAAATATCCAACCCCGAAAATAATTATTGCCAGCATAACGATGCGATAATTCAGTATTGCGATAAATGTCTCATGTAAAGCGCTGCTTCCATAAAACAATTGAATTGAATAATCCTGGAACAGGAGTCCTGTAGCACCAACGCATATATTCCAGATTGCGGCCAGGGTAAAGATAACTTTGTATACACGAAGAAATACGGTATCATTCATAATTTATAGCCTCCGCAATTCAAACGTTTGACAGCCTCTTCCCTTTGGGAATATTCAAAAATACTACAATATAGCGCGTTTTGTTTCTTGCAGTATATAAAGGAAGTTGCAGTATTCTTGATGTAGTGTATTTATTTTTTACGTATTGCCTTGTCCATTACAAGAAGAGTATAAAATAAATTCGTTGATTTTTCTTCTGTTTTTTTATCTACTGATTAGTGAAATATAGTAAAACTTATGTTCATGTGATTATGACTAAAAGTAAATATATATGTATCACCTTTATTGTATTGTTGTGTACTGCATGTACCAGCACAGGTGATTCTGACACTGAAATTGACTGCAGTGGAACATGGAAGTATTCTACCAGTGATGATCCTGCTTATGCCCTCCATTCCCTGAATGATAGAGACTTTCCTGAACTTGTTTTACCTGGAAGTTTTACCCGCCTGATTATTGACCAGCAAGACCTTGCTGCTACTATCTGGCTGCGAAAAAAAATTTTTATAGGTGAAGAGTACAGGGGGAAAACGTTATGCCTTCTCCTGGGGCGAATCGGTGTGGCAGATGAGACATTCTTCAATGGTATACAGGTGGGTGCAAATGGAACCATACCGGGGAAAGATGATGACAGGTACCATTTTTCATGGCAACAGGGCCGTTCTTATTTAATACCCGATACGTTTGTTCGTTACGGTGAATATAATACGATCGCTATTCGTGTGTTTTCACATGTGATCAGCGGTATTAATGGATATATGGGAATTGCAGAATATCCCGGCGGGTATTTTACCCATAGAATGGAAAACAAAACTCCAATACTGATCAATATTTCTTCTGTGGCACTCAATTTCCTTTTTCTTATGGGACTTGGTGTATTGACTGTATCTCGTACCGGCCGCAAAGAATACCTCTATTTCTTCCTTCTCGTGTTATTCACCCTTGCCGGTAATGTGGCAATGCTGGATTTCAATTTTGCCATTTCCGGCATTTTGCGATACAAGTTGTTTCTGATGAGTCTCACCCTTGTTAATTTTATCGCGTTGCACGCGGTCATGGAATTTTTTGATATAAAAAATAAGTACATAATATGGATGTCGCTTATACTGGGTTTACCACTTGTGTTTGCAATAGCTTCAGCTCCCGATATGTCCTTTCTTATCAAGAGTGCAGGTTTGGGAACGGTTATTTTTGTTAATCTCTGTATTATCACCGCTGCTGTGCTTTTTTTTATATGTATACGAAGGGACCCACGACGATACTGGTACTTTCTTTTTGTTGCCATACCGGTTCCAATCTCGGTTCTTAGAAATACGTATTTTATGGCCACATTTCGATTTGATGAGCTTCCAATGCTGATATTTTTTCACGTGCCGCTGGTATTCACCATATTTGCCCTGTATTATATTTATGATTTTGAACGAATGAAAAGAGAGAAGGATTCACTCTATAGTGCCCTTTTGAAAAAAACGAAAAAAATGGAGCGAATACTTAATTCAATCAAGGGAGAGTCGGTGAAACCCGATCCAAGGGATATGATACATGATGTGATTGAATACCTTGATATGAATTACCAGGAGCGTTATGATCGTAAGGAACTGTCTCGAAAGTTTGGTCTCAATGAAGATTACATGGGGCAGGTATTTAAAAAAACAACAGGTATAAACATATCGAATTATATCAATAACAAGCGTATTGAAGGAGCAAAAGATCTGCTGATGGAAACAGATGCAAAGATAATAGATATAGCGTATCATGTGGGTTTTGACAACCTGACACACTTCCATCGACAATTTAAGAAACAGACAGGTAAGACACCAAGTGAATATCGTGTAATGATGCAGGGAAAAGAAGGGGAGATCTGAATTGTGACCCTCCCCCCCCCCATTATTCATATCAAACACTGTTGCTGATTTTTGTTTCCTTCAATTTGGCATTACCTGTGGTTATGTAGATGTCATTCAGGGCATCGTATGTTCCCCCGACAATACCTTCATTCTCCAACTGCTTCTTTTTTACGCGATGAGTCTCTGTTTTATCAAAGTCTGAAACGAATTTAATATACCTGGGAACTGCAAATTTTGCCAGGTTCTCAACGGTGAATTCCCAGAGTTCTTTTTCTGTTAATCTTTTCCCGTCCACTATTATAACCCTTGCCATGATCTCATCTTCAGCAAGATCTGAGGGTACCGCGTATACGGCAACTTCCAGTACGGACGGATGATTTTGAATTACCTGTTCAACCTCGTACGCGGAGACGTTTTCCCCCTTGATTCGCATGGACTCGGTATTACGTCCTACAAAATAGAGGTATCCTTTCTTGTCCCGCTTCAGAAGATCACCTGTCCTTATCCACCCGTCGTTTTGCTTGGCAGAGGTCGCATCTTCATTTTTGTAAAACTCAACACCCGAGCTGACAGCCTTTTCCTTTGGCGCGGGGAATATTAATTCTCCCGGTTCTCCTTCAGGTACATCATTCATGTGTTCGTCAACCAGGCGATATGTAACCCTCATTGGCGGTTTGCCAATTGATCCCACCGGCGCGGTACCCAGGTTTAAGATGGTTTTGCCGCCGCTGTCAACTGCTCCATATGTTTCGTATATTGTTGTATTGAAGCGTTTCTCGAATTGTTCCCATAGTTCAGGGGGGCATGCGGCTGATATTATAAAACGAACTTTGTTTTTTCCATCAAGTTCATTCTCGGGCTGTTTCATGAGGATGGGGATCATGGCACCGATGGTATTGAAGGTAGTAACGCCATGTGTACGAATAGAGTGCCAGAATCGACTTGCCGAAAATTTTTTCTCAAGCACAACACGGGCTCCCGCGTGCAGTGCGCTGGTGCAGGTAACAACGAGGGCATTGGCATGGAAAAGGGGCATGCAGGTATACATGACATCTCGTTTTCTCCACAATATATGCGTGATAAGAGAGAAAAACTTCACCCCGCTGTTGCGATAACGATAGACCACACCCTTGGGAAGCCCGGTAGTGCCGGAGGTGTAGGTAATAAAGCAGATGTCGTCCCTGTTGTAGCCTGTACCCGGATCATGGGGCATCTCAGTGTACGCGTCATCAAGAGAAAGGTAATCTTTTTCAGCAATGACGGGAGACTCCACTGAGGGGTTCACGATGATGGTATCTATGGTATCAAGGTCAGCTTCGATCTTTTGGAGTGTGTGAAGGTGTTTCTCATCGATCACGAGAAACCGGGCATCACAATGATTGAGAATATACTTCATTCCCTCACCTTTTAGCGATGTGTTTACGGGTACAGCGTACATGCCGATCTTCTGAAGGCCGAAAAAAACATCAAGAAAACGCGGACTGTTGTCCATGAAGATGGCAACCCCTACACCCTGCTGTCCCCCTGCTTTTTTGAGAAAATTAGCAATACGATTTGCATTGTCGTTCATATCCCTGTATGAGAAGTTCCTGCCCTCATATGTAAGGTATGTTCGGTTTCCATATTTTGCGGCTTTTTCTTCTACAAGTTCCGCCCAGGACATCTCTTCAGCAAGTTCCATCTTGCCGATGCCCTTGAGGTTCTTTGAAAGAGTGCCCCGTTTGATATCTTCTCCCATGAAGATGAACAATGACCTGGTTACATTTTTCAGCATTCTCATTTTTCCGATAAAAATTTTCATGTTTTGATTTATCATCTCATTCACCTTTTAGTTTTTACTTTAGTGGTGCTTCCAGGATATGTATGCACATGGCCGCTTCTTCTACACCAAGAGCTCCTCCACCGTTTTCTGCTATTCCTATTCTTGGGGATGCTACCTGGCGTTTGCCGGCATTACCCCTGAGCTGTGTGATGATTTCATGTACCTGTCCAAGCCCTGATGCCCCGATGGGATGCCCCCGGGATTCGAGTCCTCCACTGGTGTTGACGGGAATTTTCCCTCCGATGCTGGTGGCACCGCTTTGGGCCAGTGTCCCTCCCTCACCGGCATTGCAGAATCCCAGGTTTTCAGTCTGGTGGAGTTCGCCGAAAGCTGTTGCATCGTGAACTTCGGCTATATCCATGTCTGATGGTGAAAGCCCCGCCTGTTCGTAGGCGCGATTTGCCAGACGCTGGCCAAGGTCTGGCTCGTGTTCTTCTCTTGCCTTTCCTGAGCCCAGTATGGAAGCACGTATTTTTACCGCCTGGGACATGAGACCAAGTTTCTTTACAGTCTTTTCGTCGCAGAGTATTGATGAGGCAGCGCCGTCACCGACGGGGGCGCACATGGAACGTGTCAATGGCCAGGAGACAAGACGGTCTGCAAGAACGTCCTCCTTCGAGATGGGGAACTGGTACTGGGCATTGGGGTTCATGGTGCTGTGCATATGGTTTTTTGATGCGATTACGGCAAGGTCTTCAATTGAGCTGCCGTATTTTTTCATATGCTTCCTGGCTTCATGACCATACACGTCCATGAAGGGGGAATGATCACCGGTCATCAGTTTCTTAATAATTTTCAGCGCATCATATCCCATGCTTTCCCCGATGCGTATGGCAATAACCAGGGAATCACGGGTGTCCCTGATTTTCTGTTTTACGGTTTGTCTTTTTTTTGAGTTTCCCTTAGTGTTCTTTGCATACTTTTCGATGTGTTGGATCATTGCTTCTTTATCGTCATCGGACATGGATAATGAGGGCAGCAACGCAACCGATTCCTTGAAGTTGGCTACATCCATTCCGGTCAGGAAACCGGAGAATACCAGGTGCCGGTTGGGATCGTATATTTTTTCTGCGCCAAGTGCCATGGTGATGTCGTACAAACCGCTGGCCACACCAAGCCAGGCGTGATGGAGGGCGGTTGATCCACCCGCGCACGCATTTTCAACGTTGGTCATGGGAACCGTGTCAATACCAAGGGGCCGTAACGCAACCTGGCTCCGTATGCAAACCTGTCGCCGGTATTCTCCCCACGCGGAATTGGCGAACCAGATGGCCTGTATGTCATCTTTTTCCAGGCCGGCATCTTCAAGGCAGGGGAAAACTGTCATACTGCACAGGTCGGATATGGATTTGTCAAGGTGCTTCCCGAATTTAACCGTGTGAGCCCCAATTATATATACGTCTCTCATCTGATTACTCCTCACGCATAATATGTTAGTGCATTCTACAGGGTAAACAGGGTGATGTCGTGTACGGCGTGAAGTGGCTGAAACAAAACTTCAGGGAGTGTAATCTCAAGTTTTTTGAAGAATTTTACTTTCGGAGAGAATACGTTCCATGTTTCGCATGGATACAGAATTGCAGGATATATCAAGAATTGAGGTGCCATCCAGGTCAATTTTTGATATATCACTATCAGCAGGCACATGCCCATAATAATTGATTCCGGCTGATTCGATGTTGCGTAGAAGTTGGGGTTCCGCCTTTTCTACCCTGTTGAAAATGAGGCCGGTACGCAGGGGAGTCATTGACGGGATGCGATCTATGACCTCCATGATCATTGAGGCAGTTTTAACACCACGCATGGTATTATCGCTGACGATGATGGGGAATTGTACGGTGTTCATAACCTGTCGGTTTACCTGCTCAAATCCTGCTTCGGCATCAATAATGATCCAGTCGTATTCTTCACTTATGGAACTGATGGTATCCTTTAAAAGTGAATTCAAAGAGCAGAAGCATCCAAGGGTATCAGTCTGTCCCATTACTATGAGGCTGTATCCTTCAGCTTCATGCAGTGATGCAAGAAGAAGGTAATCAATGATTTCGGCCAGGGGGGCTTTGTCATCTTCCGGGGATGTGGTTCGTACCTTACGGATAATCTCTTCACGTGCCTGTCCTATGGTTGTATACCCCTTCACATTCAGGGCAGTAGCCAGTCCCATCGCTGGATCAGCATCAATAAAAAGAACTCGTCCACCATTCTCGATGAGTATTTTTCCGCATATGGCGGATAGAGCGGTTTTGCCCACCCCGCCCTTACCCGTGAAGGCGATGGTTTTTCCCATTATTCTCTCTTTTCTTTTTTATTATTTCCCTGATGATATCACAGGAGGCCACATTCTCGCAGTGTGTGCAATCCAGGTCTTCACAGGTCAAGGAGCCATCTTCTTCGAGTGAAATGTTGCGGTTTGTACCGTTAATGATCCTGGCCCTGAGATCTACTGACTCCATTTCCTCGACGATATCGGGTATACCCATCACTACCACTACCTCTACCGCGCTGATGGCTGGATGTAATTGACGGTAGGCATGGGCAAGACACTGGGCAAGTGAATATGATGAAAAACCTGCTTTTGCGAGATCATGGTGGAGACGTACCCACATCTTGCCCGGCATACTGCGAATCATGTATCCCGGCAGCATATTGGAAAGATGGCGCAGGGCCTGAAAATTTGGACCGCTTGTGTCGAGAGATTCTTCGATCTCGGTCATGCTGCAAACAGCGGCCGTAACTGGTCCGGGCATTGCTTCTTCCATCTCAATGCCTCCAATAAGTACACGGTTACGGATAACTCCTTTCCGGTGTGTCCACAGCAGCGTGTTTACTGCCCGGTGATGAGGTGACCCGATTTCCAGTGCGGTGTCTTCTGCGGTGACGATTACAGGTTTCTTTACTCCATGGGGTGACCGCAGGTTAAACCTCTCAGCTTCAATGCCGTCATCAAGTGGATACTCCATAAATTTTCTTGTGGTGTTTCCGGTTATTTTGTGTATGACCTCAATAAGAGGTGCATGATCATGTGTCTTTTTATTTTTCACTTTTTCATTAATCATGAATTTCTTTTGCACCTCTTACATTTTTTCTCTGGTGTGATACCATTGTTTTTCCCTGTGCAATAAGGGCTGCGCCAAATGCTGCAGGCATTTGCGGGTCAATAGATATAATAGAAATATCCTTCTTCGAATAACATGCAAGAGCGTGTATGTATGCAGGTATCTTCGCAAGTCCCCCTGCCATGACAATTGTATCACTGGCATCCACACCTTCCAGAAGTGTTATGGTTTTTAATGTTATAACATTGATAACACCGGCGATGATATCTTCACCGCATGTTCCCGCGTTTACCTGGCTGATGACATCGCTTTCGGCGAACACGGCACAGCTGTTCACGATATTATATGGATTTGTTGATCTGGACGCGAAATATGATACTTCATCAATCGAAATATTCAATGCCGTGGCAATCATCTCCAAAAACCTGCCGCTGCCGGCTGCACATTTTTCGTTTATATGGCTTTCTTCGGGGAATCCATCTTCATTGACAGTAACTACCTTGATGAATAGTCCACCGCTGTCTATCACCATGTTGGTATCCCGTGAAAGGAAACGAGCGGCACGTGCAAGGCAGAATGATTCCTGTATGGTATATGCCGCCTGTTTTACAAGGTGTGCACCGTATCCCGTGGCAATTATTTTCTTTACATGTCTTTTCCGTACCCGGGTAGAACTGAATTTGCCGGCACTGGTAAGTGCTTCTTGAAAACAGGCTTTAAGTATTCCCCTGAAATCGGCAGCCAGTTCCATGCAGCTTGATCCCACCATGATGTTCCCATCAGTGATGGCCACCTTTATGAAGCGGGTTCCCACGTCAATACCAGCCGTCAGCATTTTGCCCCCGATGGAAGATCGTTTTTTGTGTATTTATCAGCCGCGAAAAGGGCTGCACCAATAGCGCCGATCAGCTGGGAATCCACTGGAAGTGTCTTAAAGTGTATATTCATGTATTTCTCAAGTTGACGGACAACACCCATGTTTTTCGCTACACCCCCGGTAATGCATACACTTTCGCGCACCGGGACGGCTTTTGCCAGCGAAGCAACCCGTTTTGCCACGGCGTCGGTGAGCCCGTGGGCTATGTTTTTCAATTTTTTCTTGCGGTACATCGCGTCAAGAACTTCAAGCTCCATGAAAATACTGCACTTGTTTGATATGGGTACCGGTTTACGGGATTTGAGTGAAAGTCTGCCCAGTTCACCAAGTGGAACGCCAATTGTGGCTGCAAGCATTTCAAGTGAACGCCCGGTACCGGCAGCACATTTATCATTCATAATGAAGTCGTTGATGAACCCGGACTTGTCAATTGAGATGACCTTGCAGTCCTGGCCGCCAATATCCACCACGGTACGGATTGACCCGTCAAGCCAGTGTGCTCCTCTTCCGTGACAGGATATTTCACTGATATGCATGTGTGCGAATGGTATTTCCAGCCTGCCATACCCGGTGCTGCAGAGGCAATGGATATCATCGTGAGACAGGCCAACCCTGTTGAGTACTATATTCATGATAGCGAATGATGATTCAACGGCAGTGGGGCTGACAGGCAGTATTCCCTGTGATATGATTTTCCCCGTATCAAGGTCTAAAAGCACCGCCTTGGCAGTGAGGGACCCTATGTCACATCCGGCTAGCAGCATGCATTATTCCTTCCAGTGATATGCCAGTGATATGGTAAAGGCAGGCATATTCAGGATTACCCGAATATCTTTTTATATAAAAATGCAAATCCTGTCAATGTGCAAATGGTACACGCATTGAATTTCCCCGGGATATCCTTTACCTGGTGTACCTGTATGCGATTGTTGTATACTGCAGGTGGAATATACTCCATAAATATTATTCATACTAACTTCAGGTAGTGCATTGTTTAGCTATTGCGTAAAAATGTATAATATTGTTATATGTTGTTACGGTTATTGATTGCCGTGAAATAATAATTAGTTAAAAAATATTTTGGGTACCTGGAGTGATGATGTTTTCGCGAAAAAAACAACTACGCAGCCGGGAATTGCTGAAATTCAACATTAATCACCGTCTTAATCTTCTCTATGTTGCATTGTATGTCCCCAGGTTGTTATACTTCATTTTACGGATTTTACGGCCATTTTACGAGAGAAAAGAAAACTGGCTCAATAAAACCTGGCGCTACGGGTTTCTCACTATTGGCGGAGGAGTTATGCATCCCTCCGAAATGCGGGCCTACCGTGCAGGCATAAAGGCAGTGATTGAAAATTTTAAAACTGCACTTGCGGCAGAAAGGAATAATGAACCATTGGCCTGGGTTGAATGGATCCTGAATGCTGAAATAATTGAGGCCTTTGACATAGCCTCATTTAATACGGAAAGCCTGAATATCTTCGGTAACACCATGGGATCTGAATATCCCCCGGCGTTAATTGCAGAAGCCGAGTCACAGGGGGTTCCGGTTGAGAATTGCTCGGCTGTTAAACTCAGCGTGGGATCATATTTTCTCAAGCAAATACCGGAACCCACACTGATCATCGCCGCCTCCCATCCATGTGATTCCAGTATCTCAATCTACCAGATCCTGGAGTACCTTACAGGGGTTCCTACTTTCTCATATGATGCACCCTACTGGAAGGATGAGAATTCTTATGACTACTTTACGATGAATACCTGGGACCTAATTGATTTCCTGGAAAAACAACTGGATAAAAAAATTGACTGGGAAAAGCTCCGTGAAGTGCTTGAACGGGTTAACGAAATTAATTTCTACCTGCGTGAAGTATGCGAGATGAACAGGGCCGTTCCCTGTCCCGGTACAATGATCTCCCTTGCACTTACCTGGGTTATCAGGGAAGTTGCCGTACGTTCCCCCCTTGCGGTTTCCATGGCAAGAGGGGTGTACGAAGCAACAAAGTATCGTTTCGACAAAGGGGTGGGGGTTGTCAAAAATGAACGTGTCCGGGTTTTAATGTGGTTCCCGCCAATTGGTTTCTTTACGTATATATTCAAGTGGATGGAACACGAATTTGGTGCCGTGGTGGTGGCAGACTTTATCGGGCACATATCAACTATTCATATTAATACAGAAACACCCGAAACCATGGTACATGATCTTTCCCGCAGCCAGTTGCATCTTGGAATGGGACGGCAGTGTCATGGGCCGGTGGAATTTATCGTTGATGAACTGGAGAAAATGCTGGAGGACTATTCGGCGGATTGTGTTTTCTTTATGGGGCACAATGGATGTAAGCACGGCTGGGCTGCCCTGAAAATAATAAAGGATTTCCTCAAAAAGAAGGGTATGCCCGCCCTTTATCTTAATCTTGATATTATGGATAAGCGCCATACCTCTGAGCAGGAGATAAAAAAAGAAATTACAGATTTTTTCAGAAGTCATGGATGGGCATAGATGAATAAAAGGGATGATACATCACACATGAAAATACTGGAAAAAATAACTGATATTGCAGCATCAGAACGAAATGACTACCTGGTGCAGGCAAAAAGATCGGGCAGGAAGGTAATCGGATTTTTCTGTTCGTATGTGCCCGAGGAGATAATTCATGCGGCGGGTTTTATTCCCTATCGCATGCGTGCCGTGGCAAGCAGTGGAACAGAGAAAGGAGATATATATTTTTCATCATTAAATTGTACATTTGTGCGTCATTGCTTTGATAAGGCCTTAAAGGGAGATTTTGATTTTCTGGATGGTATTGTCTTTTTAAACGGATGCGATCACACCCGTCGTCTTTATGATAACTGGCGCCACGCTGATATACCTCCAGTATTTCGTTACATGTTCGTCGCACCTCATAAAACCGGCACCACTGCCGAAAAACGTTTCAGCGATGAGATTGAAGTGTTCAGAAAAGAACTGGAAAGGCACTTTGACGTAACCATTTCAGACGAGACACTGGCCTCTTCAATCAAGCTGTATAACAGGAAACGTGAACTCCTGCAGTCAATATATGAAACAGGAAAATCCAAAGAGGTGCCTCTCAGTGGTAGTGAGTTTTTGAGGCTAATGCTTGCCATTACCGCCATGCCGGTTGAAGACAGTATCGCGCTGCTTGAAGAGCTTAAAGAGAAAATACAGGGACGGTCTACGGCACGTCCCGGTGACCTGCGCATCTTTTTAGCCTCCGGGTGTGTTGAAGAGCCGGATCACCTTGAACTTATTGAAGAGCTGGGTGCGTCAATAGTGGCGAATAATATATGCCTGGGTACCAGGAATTTCAACCTGCCAGTCTCTGAAGATGATGAACCGGTTTCTTCTCTGGCCAGGCGCTATTTATACCACTTGTCATGTCCCCGCATGATGAATACATCCAGCGAACGCCTGGCATATATGCGGGATACCTGCAGGGAATTTCAGGTAGATGCCATTATAGCCGAGAAACTCAAGTTCTGTGATCTCTGGGGTGGAGAACTGTTTTTATATAGAAACGAAACAAGGAAACTGGGTATACCGTTGCTGGCTCTTGAACGTGAGCTGTATGGGGGTAGTTCAGGACAGATGCGAACACGAATCCAGGCATTTTATGAGCAGGTAAGGAACCGGAAAAACACGGGGGATGTCCTTTTCAGGGCATCCGGCGATAATTACCAGGCAGGCACTAAAAATTGAGATGATTGATGAAATGTCATACCGTCAATTCAAGGAGAAAGTACCATGAAAAACAATATGAATAATTATGAATACATCATCGTGGGATCAGGTCCTGGAGGGGCTCCCGTGGCATTCGAGCTGGCGAAGGCGGGGAAAAAGGTGCTTCTTCTTGAGCGTGGGGCATATCATACCAGGTTTCTCGGTTTACCTTTCGGAATGCGGCTTTCTGAACGTTTCTTCATATTCAATCGTTCGAAGGAAGGGGTGGTAATGGAAAGGGGGATCACCGTGGGCGGCTCTTCAATGATATACCAGGGTAATGTGTTTGAACCCAGGGATGCCTTTATAGAAGCCATGGGGATGGACTTCAGGCAGGAGGTGAAAGAGATCAAGGATGATATCGGGACAAGTACGCTTCCTTCAAGTTTTTATGGCCGCAATGGTCATGTGGGCCTGCAGCGGCTTATTGATGCGGCAAGTGAAATGGGAATACCCTTTGAGGAACAGGAGAAATTTGTTGATCCGGAGCGATGTAAGAAAGGGTGTGACGCATGCATGATGGGATGCCCGCACGATGCCAAATGGACCACCCGCCGCCTTGTAGACCAGGCTATTGCTGAATATCCAGGCAATTTTGAATTAAGGGCTTCATCGCCCGTAGAAAAGCTCATTTTTACCGAAGGCCGGAAGAAGGTTACCGGGGTGCAGTTGCGTAACGGTGAAAAGATATATGGAGACAGGATAATACTGGCAGCCGGCGGAATCGGCAGTCCGGCAATAATGCTTCGTTCGGGAGTGAACACGGTTGGGAAGCGGTTCTTCATGGACCCTATGACAATACTGTATGGTATCAGTAAAGAAAAGAAGGGTGGTCAATGGGGAGAACAAACCTTCAGTCATGCCATAGAATCGTATTCTGAAAGCGATGGTTTCATGATCGGGAATAACGCGGCCATGGGAACCTACATGGTTATGAGCGCGATAAGACCAGGTGTGGCCCTGGAAAACTGGTACAAGTTTCCGTGGGTTAAGAGGGGTATGGGACTTTTTGTAAAACTGGCAGAGGATGATCGAGGGGAGATTTATCCAAACGAACGTACCAGCAAGGCCATGACCGAATCGGATCACCGTAGAATGCAGCGTGGTGTTGACGTTGCCATCGATATAATGGTCAGGGCCGGGGCAAAAGAATCAAGTATTTCACAGCTGAGATGGGCAGGAGGACATCCCGGTGGTACTATTGAAATCGGGAAACACGTTGATAGAAAATTCCAGACGGAATTTGAGAACCTGTATGTGTGTGATGCAAGCATATTTCCGGTGTCACCGGGAGCACCACCCAGCCTATCTATAATGGCCATGTCCAAACTGCTTTCTAAATACTTGAATGGAACAGTAACACCGGAAGAACGGATGGTGGGAAGCCATGTACATATATAAAAAGCCCTGCAATATACTCATTTTTCTTGCACTGGTAATACTTTTACCGCTGAATGGTATGGCTGGTTCGGGCTGGCAAAAGATACTTGTAGATGATGGTATTACGGTATATACCCGGCCAGTGGAAGGTTGTTCCCTGGATGAATTCAAAGGTGTTACTGTTGTGCAGGCCCCGATGCACACCTGCCTTGCAGTACTGAGGGATGTTCCATCACAGCCACAATGGATGGGGGACTGTGTTGACGCGAAAGTGCTGAAGACCTTCAACAAGAACCATATCGTCGCATACAACGTCATACAGCTTCCATGGCCTTTAAGTAAAAGGGATCTCCAGGTGGATACGAGGTTTACCATAGAAGATGACAGGGTGGTGGTGGCCATGAGTGTTTACCCGGAGATAATTGAACCTGTCACTGAAAAGTATGTCAGGATTACCGACTTTGAGGCTACCTGTATTCTGAAAAAAACGGGTGAAGATTCAACCAGTGTAACTTATATAAACAGGGTTAATCCCATGGCACCAGTTCCCGCGGCAATTGCTACCCGGTTTCTCAAAAAAAATCCCGTTACAACGTTGCGTGGGTTCAAGCGTATGGTGCTGCATGAACGTTATCGATAAACAGGCATAACGTATTTATAATTAGACAGCACTGTATTCTCCAAACAGGGAATACAGTGCTGAACAGGAATATTATTCTTTGTACATCCCCTCAATGACATCAGCGAATTTCTTTTCAACCACTTTTCTTTTAACTTTCATTGTGGGTGTGATTTCACCTTCTTCCTGTGAGAACTCCCTGGGCAGCAGGGTAAACCGCTTGATCTGTTCTACCCGGCCAAGGTCTTTCTGGCGTGCTTCGATTATTGACCAGTAGAAGTCGTGTACCGCGTCGTTCTCAACCAGGTCTTCCCGTGATGAGTACTCAAGTCCACGTTTCCTAGCCCAGTCTTCAAGTGCGTCGAAAGAAGGTACGATGAGTGCTGACAGGTATTTTCGGGCATCTCCGATGATGGCAGCATATTCGATGTAGAGATCCTCGGTGAGAAGTGTTTCGATCATCTGCGGAGCGATGTTTTTGCCGCCGGCAGTAATGATGAGGTCCTTGATACGGTCTGTGATGAACAGGTAGCCGTCATCATCGAAGTGACCAACATCCCCGGTTCTGAACCACCCATCGTCGGTGAAGGCTTCCCTGGTTTTATCAGGTTTCTTGTAGTATTCCTTGAAAATGTTGGGTCCATTTGCCTGTATCTCGCCGGTTTCATTGTCAATACGCGCCTCTGCAAGGGGAGTCAACGGGCCAACACTGCCGAATTTCAGGCAGTGTACCCCGTTCATGGCAATAACGGGTGCTGTCTCGGTAAGACCATACCCCGGGGTAATGATAACACCGCAATTGAAAAAGAACCGCTGTATTTCGGGATTAAGCGGTGCGCCGCCAACGTTCACGTGGTGCATATTCTTCCCAAAAAGGCCCCGCACTTTTTTCAGGACAAGTGCATATGCGATGGCATATTTTAACCTGAGAAATACGGGAACGGGTTTCTCGTGGTAGCGATAGTCACCGGCTCGTTCTCCCACTCCCGTTGCCCAGCGAAACAGTTTTTTCTTCACCGGTGATGCCTTTTCTACACCCGAATAAATTGTTGAATAGATCTTTTCGAAAAGCCTGGGTGCACCGTTCATAACGGAGGTGTTGGCCTCTGCCATGTACTCCAGTATCTCGTTATGATCCTCACAGTAGTAGATATGTCCTCCCATCTGCATCACGCCGTAATCCCAGGATCGTTCCAGCACGTGGCTTAGTGGAAGCATTGCAAGGGTTGAATCATCATCACCCAGACCTCCCTGCGGGTAACCTCCCACTGACCAGCTGTTGTGAAAGAGGCTCTTGTGGGTATGTACTGCCCCTTTCGGTTCACCGGTTGTGCCGGATGTGTAAATCAGTGTACATACATCATCGTAATGGCAGCGGGTGTGAATGTCCTCAATTTCTTTCGCGTGGCTTGCGTTTCTGCCAAGGGCAAGAAAATCATCCCACATGATTACCCTCTTGTCTGAAGCATGAACCTTGGTATCCCGGTGAAAAACCACGATGTTCTCCAGTGAAGGACATTTATCAAGCAGCTCATAGGCCCTGTCGTACTGCATCTGCCTTCCGACGAAAAGAACCCTTATCTCCGCGTCATTGACGATGTACTCTGTTTCCCTTGTGGTGTTGGTTGGATATATTGGTACAGTTACGCATCGTATTGACAACGCGCCAAGATCGGCCATATGCCATTCCGCGCGGTTGGGAGAGAAAAGTCCTACCATCTGCTCTTCCCTGATGCCCAGTTCCAGCAATGCTGATGACACATCGTACATGTGCTCGGCAAGCTGTTTCCAGCTGATGGTTTCCCACGTACCATAGGGCTTGTGGTGCAGTTCTGCCCGGTCGCCATACTTCTTTGCCCTGTCAAGAATCATAAGGGCAGTATGCTTGTTTCTTTCCAGGAATTCCTGGAATTCAATTTCGAATTTGTCTTTCTCAACCAGGTATTTTTCTGTCAGGTTTTCTCTTTTCGGGGATCCTGAGGATTTTGCCATTATTATCTCCTTAATTGGTATAGTGTTTCAAGCTGATTGGGCTAACCAGCTGACCAGTTTGTGACGTTGTGTATAATATATTACTAATAGTGGATATAATCCATATTGATAATTTGAATGCAAGCATTTTATATTTTGTTGACTATTTAGCGGACAAAACAGCAGGGCTCTGACCCCCATGCTGATTGAAATGTGCCGGGTTGCCCGTAGTATGAAAAAACTGGTTTTTATTCAATATTTATTGATAAAAAAAATGTGATCGGGATATTTGCCTATTGTTATATACCATATTGTATGATAGTGGTATACCATGTCTCCGAAATTGTTGCGTACCAGGATATGCTTAATTCGTGGAGACAGTAACCACCTGATTTATTATATACCCCCATTCCAGGGGGTAATTTTTTATTAAACTGATTTAACCTTTTAGTATCCCTGTCGCTAATATACAATACACGCTTGACTGAACCGGATGCAGGTTATATACCTTATGCAACTTGTAAATCCGGGGGAAAGATATATGGGTGACAGGGGTCGTAATGATTCATTAGTGAGCAGGCGAAAATTCCTGGGGCTTTCGGCGTCGGTTGCGGCAGGGGCGGCACTTTCCGGGGTTGGTGCAGGCTGGTTAACCGGTTGCGGCAGCAATGAGTGGAAAGCCAGGCGCTATCACCGGGTTGTCTTTCATAACTGTGGTGTTTTTGACGGGATCCGTCCTTACCTGCAACATGGACTTGGTGTGGTGGTGGAATGGGGTCGAATCGGGGCGGTAACTGCCCAGTGGGAGCTTGAGAACCTGGAGGGTGCCACCTATATTGATCTCAAGGGAGCCACCCTTATGCCCGGCATGATCGACAATCACGTCCACATCACCGTTCCGTTTATGTATGACGTGAATCTTGATACTATTTTACAAATGGATGACCAGATCCGAAAGAATTTCAAAAGCTGTGTGATGAAGGGGGTCACCACGGTACGTGACCTTGGGGGGTTTCCCGGGAAAATAAAGAAATTCAAGGAATTATCGGACAATTATAAAATACCAGGTCCCAGGGTATACAGTTCACTTTCTCCCATCGCGGCAAGGGATGGTGAACGTATGGGTGCACCGGAGAAGGCCCCGTACTTTACCAATCCTGTGATCAAGTGGCTCCTGGGAGGCAATTATGCCGAGCGTGCTGAAAACCTGGAAGAGATAGAGACCGCATGCAGGGAGATGATCTCCCGTGGCGCACACTGGCTGAAGACATTACACCAAAACCATTCTTACTCGTACAATCCCCGTCCCCTGCCTGATCATTCGGAGGAAGGATACCGCCTTATAGCCCGGCTTGCACATGAAAACGACCTGAAATGCGCACTGCATGAGCCGTTGCTTTCCGGGTTTGAGATGGGGGTTGCTACCGGCTTTGACACCCTTGAACACATGCCCATGGACGGGATCATTGCCGACAGGTATATTGAAAAATTTGTGCGACAGGACATGGCCATGGTGCCCACTCTCATGGCATACGGTGATGTCTTCATTGAAGATGAGCTGCTGGAAATGGTTGAAAAACGGGGAGAAGAATTTCTTGTGCCCGAAGCGGTGAAACAGATGAAAAAAGAACTGCGGAAGTCGCTGGCACAGGAGAAAGAGGATCTCTCAATGGATGAACGAAAGAAGCTCATCTTTGACCGGCAGTACCTGAAGGATATGCACAAAAACCAGGTGGCCAATCTTCAAAAGCTGTACAGGGCAGGGGCCACTATTGCGCCGGGTACCGACCTGGGTGGTTATTACAGCGGTTTTTTCGGCAGGTTCACGGAGGAGTTGAAACGGTATGTTAAAGCCGGTATCCCCAATGGAGAAGTGCTGAAAATGGCCACGTATGGAAACGCGAAGGTGCTGGACATGCATAACCGCATCGGGTCAATAAAGCCTGCCATGTATGCTGATCTTATCGTGGTAGACGGTAATCCCCTTGAAGACATCTCCACCCTTGACAGGGTGAAGATGGTGATGAAGGGGGGAGGCATCATGAGGATGGAAGAGGATCTTAATACATAGCCTCGATTAGATGGGCGTATCGTTCTCCAACCACTTTGCGTTTTACTTTCAGGGTAGGGGTGAGTTCTCCTGTCTCCTGTGTCATTTCCTGCGCCAGCAGGGTGAAGTCCTTGATCTGCTCTACCCGTCCAAATTCCTGGTTCACCTGGTCAACGATGGTACGGTAATGATCTTTTACCGTGTCCATGGCTGCCAGATCCTCCCTGCTGTCAAAGGAGATACCCTTTTCTGCTGCCCAGGCTTCCAGTTCAGGAAAGGCAGGAACAATAAGGGCGGTGATATACTTGCGGCCGTCACCTACCACGGCGATCTGTTCTATAAAAGGCTGTATGAGAAATCGTGCCTCGATAACCTGGGGGGCGATGTTCTTCCCGCCGGAGGTGACGATGATGTCCTTCTTGCGGTCGGTTATCTTGAGGTACCCTTCTTCGTCCAGTATGCCGATATCCCCTGTTTTGAGCCAGCCGTCTTCGGTGAACATCTCTTTTGTCATTTCAGGCTTGTTGAGATACCCTATCATGAGCTGCGGTCCCCTGGCCAGTATTTCACCGTCATCTGCAATTTTAACCTCTGTATTGGGGAATGGGCAGATCCAGCCGTCTGTTTTGATGGGCCGTATGGCGGGAGAGCCGTCAACGGTAATAACCGGTGATGCCTCGGTGAGGCCGTACCCTTTACGGGCCTGCACCCCCATTGCCCAGAAGAAATCGTGGATCTCCCGTGCAAGTGGTGCCCCGGCGGCGCCCCAGCATACACATCTGTCCAGTCCAAGTGCGGCTCGCAGCTTGGAAAATACAAGTTTCCAGGCTATGGCGTATTTCAGGGCAACCATCGGGGGTTTTCGTTTGTTTGCCATAAGGTATGGGATGGCATCGAGTCCTGCCTGTATGGACCAGTTAAATATTTTCTGTTTTCCTGCAGGGGATTCCTTCACTTTCGCCATGATACCCGCGTAGAACTTTTCGAATACCCTGGGTACGTAGATGCACATTTCCGGGCGATGTTCAACAAGGTCTTCGGCGAAGAAATCGGTACCACGTGAGTAGGCGATGGTGGCACCCTGTTCCATCATGGAATAATAGTTCATGGTTCGTTCGACGGAATGGGACAGGGGCAAAAGTGAAAGGTTGACAAAATTTTCAGGCATGTCTTCCACTTCGTTAAAGGTGAGGCATATGAACATGATGTTGGAATGGGAGAGCATTACCCCCTTTGGGTCACCGGTGGTCCCTGATGAATAGATGAGAGTCATCAGGTCGTCCCCCTTTATTGCGTCAGTCCTTTTCTTTATTTCGTCTACATTGAGGTTGTTTTTCCCTTCTTGTATTGCCTGCGACCAGGTAATGACCATGGGATCGTCGTATTCCAATTCATCGAACACGATGATCTTTTTCAATGAAGGTAGATTCTTCTTCTCCTTTAACACGTTATCCACGTGAAAGGCTCCGCCGCAGAAACAGATGCTTGAAGATGTATCTTTAAGCACGTACGCGGCTTCTTTCGAAGAATTGGTGGCATATATGGCAGCATCGGCTGCACCAATGGACAGGGTGGCAAGATCGGCTATTGACCATTCAGGCCTGTTCTCCGAATATATGGAAAGAATATCACCGGGTTTTACTCCAAGATGAATAAGATATGATGCCATGGCTTCAGCTTCACCTGCAGCATCACTCCAGCTCATGTCTTTCCATGCCCCGTTACGGTAATACCTGTACAGGGTCTTATCCGGCCACTTCGCGGCACCATCATGAAAAATATCAAGTACCGTATTCCTGTCATAACTGTATCTGGATCCCATATAGTCCTCCTGAATAGTAAATACAATATAGCATATTAAAAATAACAATATACTAATTTGCATAAATAATCAATTATTTTAATTTACTTGTCAAGAGAAATTGTTGATCAACTGAGCAGGCGCTCAATGACGAAGTAGAACCAGGAGGCACTTCCCAGGTAAAAGAGCATAACAAGGAAGGCATACGCTATCTGCCTGAAGAATGAGAGGTACCATGACCACCGCCATGCCTGGTATGCGGCAATGCCAAGCAGTATCTCGGGTATAAGAATGTACACGGCAGCGGGGCCGATCATCACGTCAAGATTGGTTGCATACCAGGAGGGGATGGCCCACATGGTAAACTCTGATCCGCCGAAAAGAAGAAGTGCCGCAAGTGCCACCATGCTGTTAGACCAGCGGGTGTCGAGTACTTCCTCAACCCGCTTGCCGATGTAAATGATAATAAAAAACGGTATTGTCCAGAGCCCTGCCATGTAACCAGGTACCGGGCCAAAGCTGAACAGGCCGTCCTCGGCGAAGACCAGGACTCCAAGCTGTGCGGAGAGGAACATATCGGGAAATACCTGGAAGACGCTGAGTATGAGGGAAAAGTGCCAGATGTCCAGCCATCCGGGGTGCCGGGTGATAACAGCATAGACGGGAAGACCTGCCACGTACAGCAGCACCAGTATGCCCATGCGAATGCCAACCGGGATATCCGGCAGGAGGGTCAGAGCCAGTACCGACAGTATGGCGAAAACTCCGTGAAAGATGGCTGCATGCCTGTCAGAAGAAGTAAATATTCCCTGCTGCTGTCCGTTCATAGTGTACCCCCATGGATGAGATAAGGTATTCTATATCTTATATTTATAAAGAGTCAAGACGTTTGCATGAGCCTCTGTGGTTGCCTCATGAAAAGTTCTTGATGAATTCATGGTACTATTTAAATGTACTATTATACTTGTATAATGACAGGAGGCCTCACATGGCAGATGATATATACAGGAGTTTGCAGCAGCGGCTTGATATGTATTCACTTGGGTTTCCGGAAACCTCTACCAGCATTGAGCTTGATATATTGAAAAGGCTTTTCAGTGAGAAGGACGCGGAGTTGTTTCTGCACCTGTCTCCACGGCTTGAAGAGCCATCAGTTGTGGCTGAACGTACGGGCCGTTCTGTACCCGACATGGAGGAGCACCTTGAGGATATGGCATCACGGGGGCTGCTGTTCAGGAAGCGCAAAGGGGATATCGTAAAGTACGGCGCAATTCCATTTATGCACGGGGTGATGGAGTTCCAGGTTAACAGCTTTGACAAAGAGCTGGCAGAGATGGTTGAACAGTATTATCACGACGGACTGCGTGCGTCCATAGCAAAAAGTGCTGACCTGTTTATGCGTACGGTGCCCATAAACCAGTCAATTGAGTTAACCCACGAAGTCGCATCTTTTGAGGATGCATGCGAGATTATTCGTAAAGCGGATACCATAGTGGTGGCAGACTGTATATGCCGCAAGGAAAAGGACATGCTTGGCAAAGGATGCGGCAAACCCATGGAAACCTGTTTCATGTTTGGCTCAATGGCACAATACTACATAGAGAATAAACTGGGAAGGCAGATCGACGCTGAAGAAGGTATCGCAATATTAAAAAACGCGCAGGACGCGGGTATGGTGACACAGCCTGCCACCGCGCAGAATCCATCGGGAATGTGCAGCTGCTGCGGTGACTGCTGCGGGGTGCTGCAGTCAATAAAGACGCATCCCCGTCCCGCGGAGATTGTATTTTCTAATCACTACGCGGTAGTGGACGAAGACCTCTGCACAGGCTACGGCTCATGCCTTGATCGCTGCCAGATGGAGGCACTGGCAATGGGATCTGATGACCTGCTGAAGATCAACCTTGACCGCTGTATCGGCTGCGGGCTGTGCGTCACCGAGTGCCCCACCGGGGCCCTCACCCTCAAGCTGAAGGACGAGGCAAAAAGACGGGTTCCCCCCGTTTCCGGCGGCGAACAGATGATGGAAATGGCAAAAAAACGCGGGATATTATAAGGCAACCACAGAGGCACAGAGGTACAGAGAAAGGATCAGTATATTTTCACCGCAAAGTCGCAAAGGACGCAGAGAAGCGCAAAGGGAAAAAAATATTTAAAAAAATATATTATCCTTTTTCTTTTCTTAGCGCCCTTCGCGTACTTAGCGCCTTAGCGGTGATCCTTGTACAACACACCTCTGTACCTCTGTACCTCTGAGCCTCTGTGGTGAAAATTAAATAAAAGCAGATACTACCATGGCATCATTTATTTCTGATACAAAACCTTTTCATCCTAAACGATGGCCTTTTTACTACGGCTACTGGATTGCGGTGTGCATGATCGTGGGTACCATGTTCAGCGCGCCGGGGCAGACCATCGGTGTGTCGGTGTTTACCGACTTTCTTATAGACAACCTGGGAGTGAACAGGCTTTCCATTTCAACGGCCTACATGATTGGCACTATCATCAGTTCTTTCCTGGTGGGGTATGCTGGTATACTGCTTGACCGGGTGGGTATCCGGCCTGTGGCCGCCTTTGCCTCCCTGGGATTGGGAATTGTGCTTGTATACATGAGTCACGTGGATCATGTCGCAGGCTGGTTTGCCGACGTGATGGGGCCCGGCTGGTACCCTGCCATGTCCATGATAACTGTGACGGGCGGGTTCGTGCTTATGCGTTTTTTCGGGCAGGGGGTGCTTACACTTGCAAGCCGTACTATGCTGATGGAATGGTTCATTGAACGGCGGGGTCGGGTGAACGGTGTTGCCGGGGTGTTCATCAGCCTCATGTTTTCAGGGGCTCCACTGGTATTCGAAGAGCTTATCCAGGCGCATACATGGCGGGGCGCCTGGCAGGTGCTGGGCGTGGTGATCGGCATAGGGGTGACCGTGTTCATACTGCTGTTTTTCAGGGACAAGCCCGAGCATTGCGGCCTTGAGCCTGACGGGTTCAACGTGAAGAAACCGGGTGGAGAATCAAAGAAAGCGGAACGCAACTACACACTTGCTCAAGCCAGGAAAACTTACGTTTTCTGGATATATAACCTGGGATTATCCATGTTTTCGCTGGTGATGACGGCTATAATGTTTCATATTGTTTCAATATTCCAGGTAGAAGGACTTCTCAGACAGGAAGCCATCTCAATATTTTTGCCCGCGTCAGTGCTTGCCATGGTGCTGCATCTTATCGTGGGCACATTGAGTGATTTCACATCCCTGAAGTATTACCTGTTTCTCATACTGGGGGGACTCTCCCTCAGCCTTGCCGGGGTGCTCATGCTTGACGGGCCCTGGGGGAAGTACATGATCATCGCTGGTAACGGTATTGCCAGCGGTATGTTCGGTACCCTCTCAACGGTTACATGGCCCCGCTTTTTCGGCCGTGAGCACCTGGGGGCCATTGGTGGTCTTAACATGCAGTTCCTGGTGTTCTTCAGCGCCCTTGGCCCTTTCTTATTCGGATTATCACAGGATTTCTTCGGCACATACACCGGAGCAATCGGGGTTTGCCTGGGTGTGCTTGTCCTGCTTATGCTGGCATCAACCCGGCCTGATCGTCTTCCGGAATAAAGAGCAGGTCAGGTGCAGTTGTCGCAGTTGCCGCATTGGGTTATGGGTACCCCGAAGTACTGGTGAATGTAGTCGCGGCGGCAGTCTTCGGTTCGGGCATAGTGTACCATGTGAACCAGCCGTTCCCTGTCCCGCTCCATCTTTTCCATTAATTTTTTTTCTGACAGCAACTCTTCGGGCAGCTCGTCGATCAGCCTGAAAGTGCCGTGTTCCAGACTTCCCCCGGTAACCCCGAAGCAGTCAAAGATGTTCAGCACCGTTTGCAGCCGATGGTCGCCCCTGTTCTTGAACACCAGCTTTTCCTGTAACTCTTCATAGGTGGCAGACTGAACCGCCTCTCCCAGCGATTCAAGCAGCCGGTAGGTATTTCGAATGAAGGCGGCGTCTGGGTTCTTCCAGCGCATGAATTCCATCTGTACGGCAAGATCATCCTGGCCGTAAAGAAGAAGACACTCAGAGTTTTTTCCATCACGGCCTGCACGGCCTATCTCCTGGTAATATGATTCTACCGAGTCGGGTATCTCGGCATGAATGATGAGGCGGATGTCCTCTTTATCTATGCCCATGCCGAAGGCGTTGGTGGCAAGTATGAGGGCGTTCTTCGCACGCAGAAATATTTCCTGCACCCGGCGCTTGCTTGTTGTGTCAAGCTTGCCATGGTACACAAGGTAGGGCTCACCCTGCATGTCAAGACAGGATGCGAATCGTTCAATGCCCTGTATGAGATTGAAATAAATAATACGGTTGCCCGGGGTTGACCGGATCTTATCAAGCAGTATGGCATACTTCTCACCATCATCCAGCACTTCCTCAACATGTAGTGACAGGTTTGACCTGCAGGTGCCTTCGTTGTACACGGTGATCTCATCAACCGGAATACCAAGGGCGCGGACGATGTCCTGTTGCACCTTCGGCGTTGCGGTTGCGGTAAGGGCCATGGTGACGGGGTTTCCCAGTATCTCGCGAAATTCTGCGATGCGGGCGTAGTCGGGACGGAAATCGTCTCCCCACTGGCTTACACAGTGGGCCTCGTCGATGGCAAGAAGCGAAACCGTCCTCCCCCCTATACTTTTTTTGAAGTCTTCTTTGCGAAAGCGTTCGGGTGATACGTAGAGTATTTGGTATTTCCCGTCTGCCACGTTTTTGTATCTTTTCTGGCGTTCCCCTTTTGACAGGGTGGAGTTGATGAAGACCGCGTCGATGCCCCGTTTTACCAGCCCGTCAACCTGGTCTTTCATGAGGGCGATGAGGGGGGAAATGACCACGGTGAGGCCCTCCATGAGAAGGGCGGGCAGCTGGTAGCATACCGACTTGCCCATGCCTGTTGGCATGATAACCATGGAGTGTTTTCCGTCAAGGGTGCCCCGTATGATGGCTTCCTGCGAATCGCGGAATGTGTCCATGTTGAAATGTGTTTTAAGATGACCTTCCAGGGTGTTCATGGTTGCCTGCTCTCCGTGTTCTGTGTTTCAAAAGTATACCACGTTCAGTGATTTTTTCAGGGTGTAATTATGCGGGTAAAAATTTTTACTGTCGGGAAATATTGTTCGCCAGGAGATTTCGACTGTATGAGGATTTACCAACAGAAATTAATTATGATTGATTAAATTTGTATAGTATATTCTCTTGTACATAAGTTGTAATAGTGGTAATGTATTATAGTCAAGAAAGAATTTAAATATGCGGAGGCGGACAGATGCTAAAACCTTTGATGGAATCAAAAAGGGACTGGGATAAGGAATTCCAGGAATACCTGAACACCAATAAAACCCTTGCCTACATGATGCTTCAGAAGTCGGAAGAATTCGCTGACCATTACGCCCTTACCCAGCAGGTTAAAGGTGAATGGGAATCTATAACCTGGAAAAACTTTGGCGAGCAGATCAAGTCTATCGCGAAGGCTTTGCTTGAGATGGATATATTGAAACCGGGTGAGATGGCGGGTATATTTTCAGCCAACAGGGCTGAGTGGGCCATTGCCGATCTGGGTATACTGACAACGAGGGCAGTGTCGGTGCCAATTTATGCCACCAATTCGGTGGAAGAAGCGGAATATATTGTTAATGATGCCGAAATCAAGATTATATTCGTTGGTGACCAGGATCAGTATGACCGGTCAAAAAAAATCATCAAGGGGAACAAGTTTCTAAAGAAGATCGTTGCCTTTGACCGCGATATCACCATCGAAGGTGATGACAGTATGTATTTTGACCAGATGCTTGAGCTGGGCCGCAAGTCTACCAGGGGTGACATGCTTGAGACCAGGCTGAAAGAAGTTAATCCTGATGATACGCTGACCCTCATCTATACATCGGGAACAACGGGGGCCCCCAAGGGTGCAATTCATACCCATAGAAGTTTTATGACGGGGATATATCCTTCGTACAGCCGTTTTCCCGAGGCGGGAACTGATACCGTGTCACTTGCAATACTGCCGCTGAGCCACGTGTTTGAGCGTATGTGGTCGTATGGTTGCATGAGCGCCGGGGTGCGGATTGCCTACTGTCCCGATCCCAAGCAGTTTGTTGAAGTGATGTCTCACATAAAACCACACTTTCTTACCAGTGTGCCCCGAATATGGGAGAAGGTGTACGGTACCATTCATGATGGTTTAAAAACTGCCCCTCCCGCCAAACGAAAGATGTTTGACTGGGCCACCCGCGTTGGGTTGGAAGTATACCGCAATTTTCTGGCAGGGAAAAAGTCAGGCATAGGGCTGAAGTTTCAGCACAAGCTGGCGGACACCCTGGTTATGAAAAAGGTGCGCCAGAAGCTTGGAACGGAACGATGTAACGTGTATCACATCGGCGGCGCGGCGTTTTCTTCAGAGATTAACGAGTTTTTCCAGGCCTTCGGTATCAATATCGTTCAGGGGTATGGCCTCACCGAGTTTTTCCCTGTCTGCGTGGGGTTTCGTGATACCGGGAAACCCGGTGCGTGCGGCCCCATGATACAGATGTGCCAGGTGCGTATCTCCGATGAGGGTGAGATACAGTTAAAGGGCGGCATGTGCATGAGCGGCTATCACAAAAAGGAGAAGCAGACAAAGGAATGTTTCACCAATGACGGCTGGTTCAAGACGCAGGACGTGGGGGTTGTCTTCGTTGAAGAGAAACACGGTGACCCCCTTACCTATATTCGTATCACCGACCGTATTAAAGACCTTATCATCACCGCCGGGGGTAAAAACATCTCACCGCAGCAGATCGAGTCGATGCTTGGTGACGAGTTGATGGTTGAGCAGTTCGTTGCTATCGGGGACGGGCGAAAGTTCATCTCGGCACTGGTGGTGCCAAACTTCCTCATGCTTGAGGATTACTGTAAGAAAAACGGCATCCCCTTTACCTCCAATGAAGAAGTGATCCGTGATCCGAAGATCATGAAGTTGTACGAGGACATCGTTGCCGAGCGTACGAAATCCCTTGGACGGGTTGAGCAGATCAAGAAGATCACCCTTCTTACAGAAGAGCTTACCCAGGAAGGCGGCGAGCTGACCCCAACTATGAAGCTGAAGCGTAAGCAGATCAACGAGAAGTACAGGCATCTCATTGAAGAGATGTATAAAGAATAGAACCGGCAGCATGATCTCCCCTTCTCTTGCGGAGGGGAGATTATTTTATTCAGGGTGATTATAATATTCGGTGTACCTGTCAATGAGTGCGCGGATCATGTTCTGATAGGATACCCCCTGTTCGTCCGCTTTTTTCTTGAAAAATAGTACACTGTCCTTGCTCAGGGAAAGGGTAACCTTTACGGTTTCTTCTTTCTTTAGTAGTTTCTCAGGTGGCGGAATAATGTCCCTCACTACCGTTGATGAGAGTATTGCATCCTCAATGTCGGGTGGTGCCTGTTTATATGTTGTTTTCTTCTTCATAGCGTTTTCTCCCTTCTCTCCAGTATCCAGCTCCAAAAATTCTTATCTGGTTATCTCTTATTGTAAAGCGTACTGTAACGATCATATCATTTATCTTGCCGAAGCAAAAATACCTGGTTTCTGTATTTGTTGTGTGCTTAGTATCAAGAGTTATAACCCTTTGCTTATCAAAAAATGCTTTCTGTGCCTCGTAAAATGAAATGCCATGTTTCCTGATATTGAAATAATTCTTATCCTCATCACATGTAAATATACACATACATTAAACCATAAAATTATATTTATGATACGCAATACGGGATTTAACGTCAAATATTATTCAGTTTTAGCGTTTATCCCTCACCCATTAATACGAAGGAAAAGAGTTGGGTCAGAAAATATTTTTACATTTGTAAGAAAAAATATCAATCTAACCTGTTTGGCATTATTACAACATGGGCACATGATTTAATTCTGAGTACCCGGATGGGGCCAGGTGGTGGTGTTTCATGCGCCAATTTTCCCCGATAATCCGCGGGTACATCCACGGGGTATTGCCCACGTGCTGGTGAACGGTGTGCCCATGGCTGAGAATGGGATTTTTGTTGATGGTGCCCTGCCCGGGGTGGCGTTGCGACGGGGGGGTGGGTGATGGTTATGCCTTTTCTGGCTTCAGGACCCTTTTTTTGCTAGAGGGCTCTGACCCCCAATCCTTTTATCAGCATCCTGCCTCAAAGAGGATGGCCAGTCGCTTAAGGTATGCCTCTTCGTAAAGCAGGAACTGTGTTGTCTGCTCCTCGAAATTAGTGCCAAGGCTTCGAAAATACTTGTGATGTACCACCTTTACCCTGCTTTTGTAATTGACATCAAGGTAGCAGTTTATACTTCCCCATGGAAAATCTCTTGGATCACGTACCAGGTCTTTTCTGACGGGATTATAGGCAAGATACCATACCACCCATCTCAAGTAATGCTCAGGGTTGTCAGAGAATTCAATCACCTGGTCCTTGAAGCGTTCATTCCAGAAAGGTCCGCTTCGATTATGTAGTTTATTGTATCTTTCTGCAAATCGGGCCTTGAAGTATTGCATGATCCGAGAAATTGAAGCCTCACCCTCAATGGTCTGGATGACTAAATGGATATGATTGTCCATTATCTGGTACGCGGTCAGGTTGAACTTGTACTTTTCCTGTGTATCCCTGAGTACCTGTTCCAGCATGAAAGGAGTTTTTTTGAGCAGCAAAAGCGATTGTTTGTTGATGCATCGTGAATAGGCGTGATGGGTAAGTCCCTGAATAATGGTTCTAAGCGGTCGTGCCATGATTTTCTCCGTATAGTTGACTTTAAAACTTGGATTTATGAAAGGCTTCTATACTTCTATACGAAGAAAAACTGATGGTCGTAAAAAAAAAGTTTGAAAAATGTGAGGGTCAGAGCAAAAAAGTTTAAAAATAATGCAATTGGGTGATAATTGAGGTATGGGGTCAGAGCCGCACGAGTGTGTATTTGCATGAAACAAGAAAATTTGAGGATTAAATACCCACCATACCAGATCAACGCCTTTTAAGCACAGAAACTGCCTTCCTGAGCATAGTACCATTATTTCGTACGTGTATGTCTGGTTCAACTCCACGACCGTGGAGCTTTTGCATTGAAGGAGTAAAGATATAATGACTTGCCAGCGCCAGGCAGGTATTGTCAGCAATATCGATAATACTCTGTGTCCATCCCAGGCCATGTGTTTTGCTGCCGATGATAACGGCGTCACGTTGTTCTTTCAATGCAGCGGCAATCAGCTCTGACCCCGACGAAGTTTTCCCGTTCACAAGGACAACTACGGGAATATTTTCAAACATTGGGCTATTGTTCGGGTGTAATGCCCTTGCCTCCCGCTCTGCTTCAATATAACCGGCAATGTCTTTGGAATGCAGAAAAAGTCCTGCGGTTTCAACGCAGTCCCTTATGAGACCACCGGTTGAATCCCTGAGGTCTAGAATAACCCCTTTCGTTCTGGTAACTTCATTTCCCTGCTTCTCAAGTAGATCCATAATTTCATCATATTGAATGTAAGGAAGGGTTAGATGCATAATACCATTTGCTTTCATTTCAATAGTGTAGTGGTTGTTGGCGGTATGCTCATCAGCCTCTCCAACAGTTCCCTCATACTTGTAAAATGTATCATCTGAATAGTACACCAGGTACGACCATGTATCCAGTGATTCCGCAAAACAATGGGCCAGAAGGTGATCAGTTGACGGGAAATTACCAGTAGCTGAACTGTCAGTGTGGCGTGATAAAAAATGTATGAGCTTACGGGTTACAGGAAGAAACTTTGTATCATGGACTGATACTTCTATGGCATCATCGCCAGATTCAAGTTTTGCCGTTTGGTTGTCCAGGCGTGTAAAATCTATGTTTTGCACATACTTGCTGCAGTAAAGTGAAAGGCCTTCCATGAAACAGGTTGTTTGTGATACACGTGCAACATTAAACCGAATGATCTTCTGTAATACCAGGTTGCTTATCCTTGCAGGGTGGATATCTTTCTTCTCATTCTTTTTTGGCGACGTGGTGCCGCATCCGGTGGCAGTTACTATGAACAGTAAAAGAATTGCTGCAGCCTTTTTCATGGGACAATCTCCATTTTTTACGTAGCATACTAGCCTGTGACTGGGGATCATTACAAGAAAAATTCAGTATGTTTGAGGGCACCAGCACATTTAAAAAAGCAGTACTCGTCATATAAGAGATGATGTTGACATACCTGCTACACCTGCTGTAATCTGACGGTTATAATTAAAAAACGGGAGGACACAATATAGCACGACAAACAAGGCGCCAGTTCATCCATTCTACCGCGGTGATGGGGGCCACCCTCACACTGGGAGGCACGTCGATTTTCACATCATGCGGGGAGGATCAGCCAGAACACAGGGTGGTTGACCCGTCTGAGGTCATAAAAACGGTTAACAGGAATGCATTATGACCCAACATAATTATCATAAATACCGATGATCTTGGATATGGTGACCTTGGCTGTTATGGCAGCAGGGCCATGAAGACCCCCAACCTTGACCGGCTGGCCCGCCAGGGTATGCGGTTTACCGACGGGTATTCATGCAACGCCCTGTGTTCGCCTTCCCGGTTCGGGCTGCTTACCGGCCGGTATCCGCAGCGACGGGGTCTTGACTGGCCAATATGGCAGGAGAACCAGCCGCTGGGGAAAAAGGCAGTAAGAGCATTCGGACACGTGCTGGGCAAGATGGGACTTACCGACATGGGCAAGGAAAGCGACGTGAAGAGGATTCCCGCCGATGAGATCACCATTGCCGAGGCCCTGCGGCTGGCCGGATACCGAACCGGCATGGTGGGCAAGTGGCACCTGGGTGATTTTCCCGTCCTGCCCCGGTATAATCCCATGAAGCATGGTTTTGACCAGTTTTATGATGTGCCATACAGCAACGGCATGGAACCCTTTCCCCTGTACCGTGGAGAGAAAGAGCTTGAGGCGGATATCCGGGGCCAGGACCAGGCAAAGCTCACCCGGCTGTATACCAAAGAGGCTATAAAGTTCCTGGAGGAGAATCGAAACGGGCCCTTTTTCCTCTACCTGGCATATACCTTCCCGCACCGTCCCATTTTTGCGTCGGATAAGTTCAGGTACGGGTCTGACGGCGGGTTGTACGGCGACGTGGTGGAAGAACTGGATTTTTACACCGGAAAGCTTTTAGACAGGTTAAAAAGCCTGGGGCTTGAACGAAACACCATGGTGATCTTTACCAGCGATAACGGCCCGTGGTATTATGGCTATAGTGGTGGGCTTCGCAGCGGAAAGGGTCAGAGCTTTGAGGGGGGATTCAGGGTTCCAATGATAATTCGATGGCCGCAACAGGTTGCTGCGGGCAGAACCTGCGATGAGCCGGTGATGAACTTAGATTTTTATCCAACCCTGCTGAAACTTGCCGGGTTAAGTGTACCAAACGATCGGCTGGTGGACGGGAAAGATATCAGCGGCCTCATGATGGGAACCCGAAAGAGAAGTCCACATAAGGCACTTTTCTTCTATCACCATGATGTTCTGGAAGGGGTCAGAGCCCTTGCCTTCAAGCGGCTCTGACCCCCGGAAATGCTTGTATATTAAATATATACTCCCAACCAGAAAGATGAATAGTGCTTGCAACCTGACAGGCCTTCAGTAATATCCATACGATAATTCTTTGAATGTTGCATTTTTTTATTAAATTAAGATAATAAGGACGGTATTTCATGGAAAAAAAATCCAGGGGCAAAAAGGCTCTTAAAATAACCGGTGTGCTGGTGGCCCTGCTGGTAATAGCCGGGGTGATTTACTCCTCCACCCTCATGCGGTTGTATCATGCTATGACCCTCTTTGAGGCCGATAAAATAGAAGAAAACTTCAGAACAATGGACGATCTCTTCGAGGCCAGGGTTATTCACAGTGGAGATGCCGTTTGGAAATTCAAGAATAAAAAGAAACAGTTGCCCGAAACGTATACGATAAACGGGGAAAAGAAAAGTGTGCAGGATTTTCTGGATCGTACATCCACAACGGGGTTTATCGTGGTTAAAGATGACACTATTCTATTTGAAAACTACTACAGGGGAAATACCGAGAATTCAAAGGCCATCACCTGGTCGGTGGTGAAGTCACTTGTGTCCGCCCTTTGCGGGATTGCCGTATCGGAAGGTCACATAAAGGACATATCCCAGCCGGTAACCGATTACGTTCCCATGTTAAAAGGTTCGGGGTATGATGGGGTGCCCATTAAGGACATACTCCAGATGTCATCGGGAATAAAGTTTAATGAAGACTACGGCGACTTCGATTCGGATATAAACCGGCTGGGCCGGGCGTTTGCTCTGAATGCTTCACTGGATGAATTTGCCGCGTCACTTGAATCTGAGAGAGAACCCGGAAAATACAACCATTACGTGAGCATGGATACACAGGTGATAGGAATGCTCATCCGTGAAGCAACCGGAAGTACTCTCTCAGAATATACCGAAAGCAGGATATGGAAACCCGTGGGAATGGAATCAGATGCAACCTGGCTGATCGACAGCAACGGCATGGAAGTTGCATTCGGCGGCTTTAACATGGTATTGCGTGACTATGCCCGTTTCGGCCGCCTCTACCTTAAAGAAGGAAACTGGAATGGAAAACAAATTGTTCCCGCGAAGTGGGTGAAAGCTTCGGTCACCCCTGATGCGCCGCACCTGATGCCAGGAAAAAATCCCCTGTCAAGCTGGGTGCTTGGATACGGCTACCAGTGGTGGATCCCTCAGAATGCTGATGGTGATTTTCTTGCTATCGGGGTGTACGGGCAGTCCATATATATCTATCCACGATATAATATTGTAATAGCGAAAACCTCTGCCTATGCCGACTACAACGAAGACGGTGATGATATGGAGATAGAATCCATAGAGGTTTTTAGGTCAATCGCGCGGAATATATAACAAGCAGATTTGGCTCTGACCCCACGTAAGGAACACTCCATGAAAAAAAACCTGCCGGCTGGAAATAGCAAAAAGCCGCCTCTTCAGGCGGCTTTTTGGTTCTGCATCACTGCATCAGGGCTCTGACCCCTTGCATCTACATACGATGCTCTGACCCCATGTATTTATCCCGGGGCTATCACATAAGGCTCTGACCCCACGCGCTGACCCCACGCGCGATTACTCACCAACGAACACCGGCTCCCGCTTCTGGGCAAAGGCGGTCATCCCCTCCATCATGTCCTTGCTGGTAAATATCCTGGCAAGTTCTTCCCGCTCAACCTTCAGGTGCTGCTGCGGCGAAATGTCCGGGCTCATGGACATGATCTTCAGAATGGCCTTCACCGAAAGGGGCGGACGTCCCGCAAGCTGTGTGGCGAAGGCAACCGCGTCCTCAAGGGTTTTCCCTTCGTCGCATACCCGGTCAACCAGCCCGATGGCGAAGGCCTCGTCCGCTTCAACCCGCCTGCCGGTGAGCATAAGCTCAAGGGCCTTTGCCCTGCCCACAAGGCGCGGCATGCGAAGGGTGCCCCCGTAGCCTGGCATAATGCCCAGGTTGGTCTCGGTGAGTCCTATCCTGCCGCCGTTTTTCAGGAACCTGAAGTGACAGGCCATGGCAAGCTCACATCCCCCGCCCAGGGCATGGCCGTTTAAGGCCGCGATGACGGGCTTTGGAAAGTCCTCGATTTTGTTCCACGCGTCCTGGCCACGTTTGAGAAAATCAACGGGGCTGAGGTCTCCGAAGCCGCTTGAGAGGTCGGCCCCGGCGCAGAATATCTTTTCGCCAGAACCGGTGATCACCAGGGCACGAATCTCCGGATTCATCTCGATGGAATCAAGCATTGTCCTGAAACCCTCAAACACCTCGTGACTCAACTGGTTTGCCTTGGGCTTGTTTATGGTGAGTATCCCCACCTTTTCCTGCTGCTCAAAAAGTACCGCGTCTGACATACAATGCCTCCTTATTGTCCCATGGTTTTGAACGACCCGTCCCGTATCTCGGGTTCGGGTTCAAGTATTCCCAGCTTGAAGCGCTTGCCGAGAAATTCAAGTGCCTCGGTTATCTGCTCCGGCTGCATGCCCGAGGCCATGGTGAATGGGCCCGCGAAGGCATTCATGCCGAATTTCACCGCGTTGTCGATGTCGGCAACAGATTCGGCCAGCCCTTCCTTGTACACCCGCACCGCCTCGTTGATCTGAATGGCAAGCAGGTGCAGGGGGGTAATGTCACCCGCCTCGCTCTTTGTATCAATGGCCGCCGAGCCGGATGACCAGTCATAAATTCCCTTCCCCGACTTCATGCCAAGCTCACCCTTCTCGATCTTTTCTTTTAAGTAGCTGCCGGGCTTGTAGTCGTCTGAAAGGGTCTCTGCGTAATAATCCAGGGTATGGCAGAACACGTCAAGCCCCACGAAATCGGCCGTCTCAAATGGCGCCATCTTCGCGCCCATCTGCTTCATCACCCCGTCGATCTGGTCGGGCCTGATCTTCCCCTCGTCAAGGATAGAGCTGAGCAATGCCTGGTTGGGGGCGTTTATCCTGTTGACGATAAAGCCCGGCCTGTCTTTCAGCACCTTCACCGGGATTTTACCGCATTTTTCCGACGCGGCCGAAAGGGTGTCAGCGGTGTCATCGCTGGTCTTGTCCCCGTAGATGATCTCAACCAGCTTCATGCGGTTGACGGGATTGAAAAAGTGCATCCCCACGAAACGCCCGGGATTGTCAACCACGCTGCCGATCTCCGAGACGCTCATGGTAGACGTGTTGGTGGCAAGTATGGCATCTTTTGCCGCCAGGTCAGAAAGCTCGCTGAACACCTTCTTCTTCAGGTCCATCACCTCGGGCACCGCCTCGATGACCACCTGCGCGTCCTTTACCGCCTCGGCGGTGTCCATGGTGGTGGAAAGGTTTGCCATGGCGGCATCCCCGTCCTCCCGTGAAATTTTGCCTTTGCCAACCAGAAAGTCGATGCTTTCACCCACCTTCGCGACGGCGTTGTCAAGCATCTCCTGCTTGATGTCTTTCATTACCACCTTGTAGCAGGCCTGTGCAAACACCTGGGCAATGCCGTGCCCCATGGCACCCGAGCCGATCACGGCGATCTTCTTTACGTCATTAATATTCATGCCTTCCTCCTTGTATATTACGGTGTGTATATCATGGCGTTCACGTCCCCCGAAATTACTTAACGAATGGCTGGCGGACGTGAATGCTTCTACTTCAACTCTTTGCTGGACATACCAAGCACGTTGCGGGCCACGATCAAGTGCTGTATCTGCCCCGTGCCCTCGAAGATGTCCATGATCTTGCTGTCACGCATCCACTTCTCTGCCAGGTAGTCGCGGGAGATCCCCATGGGGCCGAGAAGCTCGCAGCATTTCTGCGTGATGAGGGTTCCATACCTGCCTGCCTTGGCCTTTGACATGGATGCCTCAACGTTGTTGAACTGCTCATTGTCGGCCATCCAGGCCGCCCGCCAGGTGAGAAGCCGCATGGCCTCAAGGTTGGCCTCCATCATGTAGTACTCCTTCTCGATGCTGCTGACGTTGTTGGGGTTTCTGTGATAGTCGGGCTCTGACCCCTCCTCCTCCATCTGCTCTTTGAGAAAGTCAAGTGCGGCCCGGGCGATGCCGATGGCCATGGATGATACCATGGGCCGGGTGTTGTCGAAGGTTTTCATCACACCCTTAAAGCCCTCGGTCTGGGTCTTTACCTCTTCGCTGCCCAGAAGGTTCTCGCGGGGTATTCGGCAGTCATCCAGCACGAAGGTGCCGGTGTCGCTTGCCCGTATGCCAAGCTTGTGTTCCAGTGTCTCAAGCCTGAAGCCGGGGGTGTCTTTCTCGACGATGAATGACTTGATGCCCCCCTTGCCCGCCTTCTTGTCAACGGTGGCCCATACCACCACGCAGTCGCAGCGGTCGGCACAGGTGACAAATATCTTCTCACCGTTTAAGACCCACTCATCTCCGTCAAGCACGGCAGTGGTGGATATTGAACCCGAGTCAGAACCCGAGCCCGGCTCGGTGATGGCCATGGCGGCCCACATCTTGCCGAATTTCTCAAGCTGCTCGTCGGTGGCAACGGCAGCGATGGCTGCGTTGCCAAGGCCGGCGTTGGGGATTGAAAGAAGCAGTCCCGCGTCACCCCAGCACATCTCCTCGATGGTTGCCACGGTGGAGAGGTTTACCCCCTTCGGAGTTTTTCCGTTCCCTCCCTCCGCAGGGGCGTCATCTTCTTTCTTCTTTTTCTTGGGACGCCCCATGATCTGTATGCCTTTAAACATGTCAAGCTCGGTGGGATAGGCGTGTTCTTCCTCGTCGTATTTTCTGGCAATGGGGCGAAGCACCCCCTTTGCCATGTTGTTCATGCTTGACCTGAGGTTTTCAAGGTATTCTGGTGTTTCTATGTGTAACATGGTATTCTCCTTGTATGTGATTATACTGCCGTCATCCCTTCAAGGACGGCGATGGTGCGACCGTTTCGGTAGTACCGTTCAACCGGGTGGTCACGCACGTAGCCGTGTCCTCCCAGCACCTGCACGCCGAAATCGGTTACCTTCATGGCCATCTCGCCGGCGTAAAGCTTTGCCAGGTACGATGAACGCGCGGCATCATTTCCCGCCTCAAGGGCTGAGGCCGCCTTCCAGGTCAAAAGCCGCATGGAGTCCACCTCGTATGCCATCTCGGCGATCATGAATGCCACCGACTGCCTTCCGGCAATGGGTTCGCCAAACTGCACCCGCTCCTTCGCGTAATCGCGGGAGTACTCGAATGACGCCCGGGCGATGCCGGTGCCGATAGCCGACAGGGCGGTGCGGGTACGATGCAGTATCTTCTGGTACTGCTTGTCTTGTCCGTCCCCCAGCTGCTGTTCGGCTGGTATTTCACAGTCATTGAAGTTCACTGTGAAGGTCTCAAGTGTATTGGGGCCGATGTTCTTTTCGCGTTCTCCGATAGACATGCCGGGTGTGTTCTTATTCACGATGAAAAGGGCGTTCTCACCGTCAAGTTGCGCCCCAACCAGCACGTGCTCGGCCCGGTTTGCCATGGGTACGAAGCATTTCTCGCCGTTTAAGATAACCGAGCCGTTTTTTTTCACCGCGGTGGTGCGGGGTTCTACCGGGTCGGCCCTGAAATGCTTTTCGCATATGGCCATGGTGCCGGTGGTGTAGGTGTCTGCGCAATAGTGGGGCAGGTACTGCTTTTTCTGGGGCTCTGACCCCAGGTCGAGTACCGCCTGTACAATGAGTCCCGGCAGGGTTGCCGCCACGGCATAGCCCATGTCACCGGCTGCAAGCTCTTCAAGCACCAGGCTGTTCATGAGGGGGGATGCCCCCATGCCGTATCCGCCGTATTCCTCCGGTATCATGTAAGGGGTGGTGCCCAGCTCCCAGAAAGTTTGAAGGTGCTCGTTGGGGATGTGTCCATCCTCGTCCATCTGGTGGGCGTTGTCCGCGATAAGGTTTTTCACCATTTTCGCGGCGGTCTCTTTCATTACTGACTGTTCTTCAGACAGTTCAAAACATATCATGCCATCCTCCGTTACGTTGTGAATCAAGTGTGTATATCTATTAATTATACTGACATGTCAGTCTAGTTGCAGTGTAAAAAAATGTCAACTCCTTTTGATGAAGATGGCGGGTGAGAGCATCTCCAATACCTTTCGGGATATATCTTCAACGTCCTTCTTTTTTGCGTCCTTTATGACGAAATAGTGGTAAGAGATACGAAAAAGTGATCCGGCGATCATGTTGGCGGTAAACTCAAGGTCAAGGTCTTCCGGGATGTTGTGAAACTGTATACCCAGTTTCAGGTCTTCGGTTATGAGGTTGATGATCTTCTGTTCGAACCGCAGAATGAGTTTTTCGAATTCTTCCTGCAGGCCAAGTCCCATGCGCAGCACGATGTTGCACAGGTCACGGTCGCTTTCCAGGAATTCCAGGGTGTTCTTCACCCGGTAATAGAGATAGGTGCGGGGATTCATGCTGCCCAGGTCATGCTGGCTGAGATCCAGGGATATGGACTGTTCCCAGTCGTTGTAGAAGTTTTCTATCAGGGTGGAGAATATATGGTCTTTGTGCTTGAAGTACTGGTATACGGTTCCCCGGGCGATCCCCGCCTCACGTATGATGTCGGCGATCTGGGTGTTGTAGTACCCGTTTTCCGAGAAGAGTTTCTTGGAACATATGAGTATCTGGTTTTTCCTTTCGGTGGCGTCCATGCGGTTACCTCGATCACAGTGTGTGCCGTCAATATATTGCACTGGATTATTCAGGGCAGGGAGGGGATATGTCAATTGTTTTTATTGTTGGGGTTGTTATGAGGCAACCACGGAGGTACAGAGGTACAGAGGTTCTCAGGGAAAATATGAAGCTTAGTGAATATTCACTTGACTTCATGTGTATTGTTGTTATCTTTATGTAATGTGGGAGATAGATAGAACCGAAGAGATCGCTGAATGGGTGTTATCACTTGATGATGATGCGAAAGAGGCAATACTTAAAAATCTTGTTATATTAAGAGAACTGGGTCCTTCACTGGGAAGACCTTATGTTGATACCGTAAAAGGTAGTCGTTTTAAAAATATGAAAGAATTGCGAGTTCAGAATAAGAAGCGGTTATATAGAATATTTTTCATATTTGATAACAAAAGAAAGGCTATACTGTTAATTGGTGGTGATAAAAGAGGGGATAAACGTTTTTATGAAAAAATGATTCCAATGGCAGATGCATTGTATACCAGATATATAAAACTAAGAGGAATAAAAGATGAAACAACATAGAGATTTCATTAATGAAGTTGCAGAGCAGATGCCGGAGTACAGGGTCAAGCGTGCATTTGAAGAAGCAGAAAAAGAAATACTGCAAATACGTTTATCTGATATACGTGAGAAACTTGGGATCAGGCAGGAAGACATACGTTCATTTACCCAATCCGGTGTCTCCAAGCTGGAGGCAAGGAAGGACATGAAGGTTTCCACCCTGGTTGAATATCTGCATGATCTTGGTTTAACAGTTGAGATAAAGGCGTATTCGCAGGATAGGTCATCAAAGAAAAAAGAAGAATTCATTTTATTGAAGAAGTAAACATTCAAAAAAGCCATACAACACAAGCGCATTAATGTCGTTTTCTGCTTGACAATCTTTTGGATATAATTAGACTGACATGTCAGTATACTAATTAACGACGAGGTAATGATTATGGCAACAATACCAGCTATTTCACCAGACACATCGGTAGAGCAGCTTCTTTCAGAGCTTATGCCGAAATTCGCGCAGGAGCAGCTTACGTCAAACCCAAAGGCAGCGGAGCTTGCCGGCAGCACCATCACCATGGTGGTTGAAGCGGGAGACAGCGTGTACAACTATACCGTCACCGACGGGAAGGACATTCACATGGCAGAAGGAGACAATGACGGTGCCATGCTGAAGCTGAAGGTATCCGAAGACGACATGAAAAAAATGATTCAGTCAGGGAACCTTGACATGATCCTGGGCATTCAGAACGACCTGAACAAGGCCAAGCTGAACGCGCTTTCCAACCTGAGGGGAGCATTTACTGCCGAGATCGCACTTGACGACGGAGAGGTCATCAAGCTGAACGCGGTGCTAAACGGGTCAGAGCAGCCCCACTCGGTGTTCAAAATGAACGCGAAGGACACCTCGGCCCTCATGCGGAAAGAGGCCAGCCCGGTAAACCTTTTTATGAGCGGTGCCATGAAAATCGATGGTGATATGGCCTTCGCAATGGCCACCCAGCCGCTGTTTACGTAGTAGATACCCGTTCCGTCATATTGCGTGAACGGGATATTTTACACACGGGATTAGACTGATATGTCAGTTCTTCCCGTGTGTATCCAGACCATATCGTGACAAGGAGAAATCATGTTACATGAGAAGCTACCCTGGCTGGATGAATATACCCTGCTGGGTATTCCACATACCTTTGAACCCTATCCCGACGAACCGGTATATGAGCTCCTTTACCGGGCGGCAAAAAAGTTCAAAAAAAACGGCCTTATACAATTCAATTATAAGATGACATATCCCCGGGTGCTTGACGCGGTTGAACGGCTTGCCACAGCCCTCCTGCGCATGGGGCTGAAAAAAGGTGACCGGGTGGCCACCCTGCTTCCCACGTCCATACAGTTCGTTATCGCGGATTACGCCATATCCCGTGCGGGGCTGGTGCATGTCCCATGCAGCCACCTGGAACCCGTCCCAACACTGGAACACAAGTTCAGTGAAGGGAAGCCACTTGCCATGATAAGCCTTGCCGCGCATGTTGATATGTGCGCAACCCTGATGAAAAGCACTTCTCTGCAGCACCTGGTGCTCGCCAAGCTTGATGACTACCTTGATCCCATGATCGACCTGCAGGACTATGACGAGGTAATCACTCCGCGGGGTGCCTGCTGGATGAGTGAGCTTATCAGGGAAACATCAGTTGATCTTCCAGGAAGAAAAGAGATGCGCATCGACGTGGATAATGACATTGAGACCCTACTTTTCACCGGGGGTACAACGGGCCTTCCCAAGGGGTGTATGCTCACCCACAGGAATATATACGCGAACTCCATCCAGAATCTTTATACTACCGGACATTCGGCTCACCTGATGAAGGGGGCCATCGCCGTCTTGATGGCCCTCCCGTTTTTTCATTCTTACGGGCATATCATTATGCACACCATGACACTGTTCGGTGTTGACCAGCTCCTGGTGCCCCAGCCCCGCAATACCGCGGCCATGATCAAAATGATCAAGGAGCGTAAACCGGTAATGCAGATCGGGGTGCCCGCACAGTTCATGAAGCTGGCGGGTGAGGAGATGAAGGACATCAACATGATCGGCATATCCGGTTCGGCACCGCTGTCACCCCGTACACAGAGTGATTTTGAGAGCAAAACCGGCGGAGGTATAATGGAGGGGTACGGTCTCTCTGAGATGTCCCCCAGCACCCATTTGAACACCTCCATGCTGCTTCGTCTCTTTGGCGGAGAACGGGGACTTCGCACCATCAACTTTCTTCTCAGCCTGCCAGGGGTGACCCCGGCAGTCAATGGTCTGCTGCGACTGCAGGGTACCCGCATGACGGGGGCTGCAACCCTGAAACTCTTTGCCCTGCTGAACCGGATGTCCCGAAAAAAGGCCAACCGCAGTTCACGGGAGAAGAAGGGTACCACGGGTATCCCATACCCCGATACCGTCATCAAGATCATCGATGTAGACACAGGCCAGAAGCTCACATGGGCTGATATGCTTGGGGGAAGGACGGGGGAGCTGTGCCTGAGTGGCCCCCAGCGAATGCTGGGCTACTGGCCGGATCCCGGAAGCGGACTCGACGACGAGGGGTATGTGCGCACCAGCGACGTGGTGCGGGTGGATGAGCGCGGGTACTTCTCCATTGTTGACCGCACCAAGGACATGATCATCGTGTCGGGTTTCAAGGTGTACTCACGGGAGGTGGACGACATCCTTACCGCACACCCCGCCATAGAAGAGGCGGCAACGGTGGGTATCCCCGATCCGCGGCGTGAGGGAAGCGAGAAGGTGGTGGTATTCGTGAAGCTGAATGCTGCCAGCGCCAACGGCATTACCGGTGAACACATACGGGAATACCTGAAAGAGAACGTGGCGAAGTACGCGGTGCCTAAGCTGGTCATCATGCTGGATGAGCTTCCTGTGACGGCAGTGCAGAAGGTTGACAAGAAAGCACTTCGCCAAATGGCAGAGGAAGAGTCTATCAAGCAGGCCGCAGCAAAGAGCAGCAGTAAAAGCTGATATACAATATAACTATTGATAAGGAGTTACCTATGCAGGAATGTGTTTTTATTGACGGCGTACGCACACCAAACGGAAGGGCCCACAGGGAAAAGGGATGGTTTCGTAATCTCAGGCCCGATGAACTTTTAACGAAGGCTTACAGCGGCCTCTTCGAACGCAACCCGGCTGTAGAACCGGCAATGGTGGACGGGGTTTTCGTGGGAAGTGCCAACCCCTCGGGCATGCAGAACGACATCGGCCGCCTGGGCTGGCTTGCATCGGGATTTCCCGACAGCGTGCCCACCAATACATTGACCAACCAGTGCCCGTCGGGGATGTCTGCCATTATGCACGGCGCCAGGGCCATCATGACAGGAGAAACCGATGTGATGATCGCTGCCGGTGTTGAGGACATGGAGAAGGTGCCCATGGGCAGTCATATGGATTTTCCGCCCCGTCTTCTTGAATACTATGACGGGGCAAGCCTCATGATGGGGATGACGGCAGAGAAGGTAGCCGAAGAATACAACATCTCCCGTGAAGACATGGAGAACATGGCTGCCTGGTCAAACAAAAAAGCGGCGGCCGCCCGTGATGCCGGCAAGTACAAGAAGGAGATCATCCCGGTAGAGGGGCTGGACGATGCGGGTAACAGCATCACCGTTGACCGTGACCAGTGGATACGTGACAGGGTTGACCCGGCCAAGATGGCCTCCATGATTCCCTCGTTTAAGCCAGAGGGCACGGTGACAGCGGCAACGTCCTCCCCCCTTACCCAGGGCGCGTGCGCGCTGCTTTTAATGAGCAGGGACAAGGCGGACAGCCTGGGGCTCTCATATACGTACAAGTATTCATACGGGGTGCTTGCAGGCTGTGATCCCACCATGATGGGCATTGGGCCCATCCCCGCGGTACAAAAGCTTTTTGATAAAACGGGCCTTGCCCCATCTGATATAGGCCCCATTGAACTGAACGAGGCCTTTGCCAGCCAGTCTTTGGCGTGTATTCGACAGCTGAACCTTGACAAAGAGAACGCCCCCTTTGACCGGGTCAACACCTGGGGCGGGGCCATCGCGCTGGGACATCCGCTGGGACAGTCGGGGGCACGCATCGTGGTGACCCTGCTGAATATTCTCAATACTGATTACCCGGACGCACGCTACGGGCTTGCCTCGCTGTGCGGTGCGTTTGGTAATGCCGGTGCTTTGCTTGTTGAACGGGTAAACGGTAAGGTGTAAAATTTACCGTAACGGAGGTTTGTCTTGATACGAGTGAAAGGTTTTGTATGTGCTGTTATACTCTGCGTGGCGGTGGCCGTCATCGCGGGTGATGGCTGGGAACTCAGGAAAAACAGCAACGGCATTCGCTGTTATACCCGGCCGGTGGAGGGGTCATCTCTTGACCAGTTCAGGGGGGAGAGCGTGGTGCAGGCAAGGTTTGAGCTGGTGGCAGAGGTGATCCGCGACGCGGAAAACTACACCAGCTGGATGCATGAATGCAAAGAGATAAAGGTGCTGAAAGACCTGGGAAAGAATGACCAAATGATCGTCTATTACGTGAATGATTCCCAGTGGCCGGTAGCAGACAGGGACGTGGTGGTGCGGACACGATCAAGGGGTAACCCGAAGACGGGTGAGTATACTATTATCATCGAGTCTTTTGATTATCAGGCAATGCCGGCAAGGGATGGACGGGTGCGCATGCCTCGCATGCGTGCGGTGTTTGTTGCCCGCTACATTGACGAGAACCGCACCGGGGTCAGCTTTAACATCCTTGCCGATCCCGGCGGTACGGTACCGGCCGCGCTGGTGAACGCCTTTACGAAGGATCATCCCTATAAGACCATACTGGGCCTGCGCCGCATGGTGAAGCTTGATAAGTATAAGAACAGGGTAGAGGGCTCCCGTTATCGTCAGTTCGTGACCGAGGTTCTGGCGCTGCGTGGTGAGTGAGGCCCGCGGTTTCGTTTGAGGTGCTGGTGGTGGGTGGATATGGATATGTGTTCATGGGCACCTGTCATCACCCCTCAATGAAACTATATAGCAGGACCGATCACATAAAAGCAGTCTCCCGCCATCTCTGCCTTCGTACCTCAGTGGTGCGCTTTAAGCCTCATACACCTTCATGCAGCTGTTCAGCATCTGCGTCATTTTTTCACGCAATTCTATGGGTTGGATAATTTCCACGTCCTTCCCGTACATGAAAAGTTGTTTGCACAGGTAGATATCATCAGAGGCGGAGAAGGTGACTTCGCAGGTATGCTCGTCCTTCTCGACGAATTCGGGTTCGAGTATGCTTAGAAACTGTTCAAGCTTGAATAATACGCGCTTGTTGAAACGAAGTTTTACGTTGTATTTCTCACCGATAAAGGCACCAAGGCTGCCCCCCATGATGTCGTCTACGTTTGGGATTGCATCGTCAAATGTTTCGCCGGTTACCCGCAGGTTTGTTACCCTGTTTAAAATGAGCGGCCAGGTGCTGTCCTTCCCGGTTACCCGTCCCAGCAGGTAAAGGTTGTTGTTTCTGAACACCATGTGGTATGGATGGAAGCTGGCATTAGTGATGTTGTAGCCGCTGTTAGTGACGTAGTCAAGCTTCACCCTGGTTCTGTTCAGCGTGGCGAAGTAGAGGGTGGCCAGCATCCACAGGCCGTCGCGTGGATGTTTTTTTAAAAAATTTTTCAGTATGATCTCACGGCTTGAATCCACCGCGACGAAGCTGGAATAAAGGAGGGCAATATTATGAAGCAGATCACCTTTTAAATCCTCTGCCAGCCTGGTCTCCCGTCCCCCCTTTTCACGATCAACGGATATTTCAAGTTGCTGTTCAAGGTGTTTCTGAATGTAATCACGAACGTTCTTGTCGCTGAGGTCGCCGTCCTCTTCGTCAAGTGACAGCATGTCGGCAAGGGTTCGGGCGTTCCAGTGACGGGTGTCTTCGTCGTTCTGTAAAAGTGCGATCACGTGCAGGTAACGCTTGATGACGCCGTACTCCGTTCGTGGGTTGGGAAATTCCTGGTTGTTCATGTATGTTCTCCCCGCGTGATGTTATTCCGGTTTGCTCTCTTTTGTGGTATTGTACCGGCTTGACAGTAAAGATCAAGGATAATCTCTGGATATGCTGAAATTCATTCCCCCTTTACGGGGGAGAGTGGAGAGGGGGTGTTGGGTCGCAATTGTATTGAATACCGGGTTTAAAATAACCTTAATCCTGGTACTTTAATAGTTTTTAAAAAGTCCCTGTATAATGTTTTTCAGGCGTTTTACGGTTCTTCTAACTGCAGTGTTGCGAATTTTCTTTGTTACAGGCCGCGCTTGCTCATAATCATGCTGTTCGTCATTGTCCACATCGGCATGAGGGGTCATGTAGATGTCTTTTGAGGATACCTCAACGAGGTCTTCCACCGATTCCATGAATCCCTTTGCGTCGGTATCGCTCATGAGAACCGTGTCATCTCCGTCCTCGAGCACACCCTTGAATACTGATTTTTTGAAATCAAGCAGGTACAGTATCCTGTGTTCAATTGTTCCCCGCGAGACGAGGTTAATAACACGAACCTTTTTCTCCTGACCAAGCCGGTATATCCGTGCTATGCGTTGTTCAAGCACCGCGGGGTTCCAGGGAATATCAAGATTTATGATGGTACTGGCTTTCTGCAGGTTTAAACCCACTCCACCGGCGTCAGTTGAAAGAAAGACACGAACAGCAGGGTCATCGGTAAACTCGTTGATGAGGTGTTTTCTTTTCCTGGCTGTTACACCGCCGTGAAGAAAACGATAGCCTACACCTGCTCTCTCCAGTTCTATCCGTGCCAGTTCTGCCATCCGCTGCCACTGGCTGAATATGACTACTTTCTCGTTTTCACTTTCCAGTACATCTTCAAGTATCTTGTTCAGTTCGTCAATTTTGGTGTCATGCCGTGTTGACTGGTCTAAAATATACGTACTGTCACAGGACATGCGCATGCAGTTAAGTGAAATGAGAAGTCTTTCCCTGTCTTCTTTGGAGAGTGTGCCCCTTTTCCTCCAGAGAGTTACCAGCCTGGTGACTGTTGAATGATAATGATCATGCATTTCCCATTGTCTTCCGGTCATATTTACAAAGTAGGTTTTGTCGATCCTGTCGGGGAGCTGATCACGTATTTCCCACTTTGTTCTTCGCAGGAGTACATCTCGCAGGGATTCATTAATGGAACGCAATCCCTGGTATCCTATGACCTTGCCGTTATCATCGTACAATTGATGTGTATACAGAAAGCGGTACAGTGGACCCAGTTTATGCATGTCTATGAACTCAACTATGGAGTGAATTTCTTCGATCCTGTTTTCAACGGGTGTGCCGGTTAAGACGGCACTATAGGGAGTTTTTATCTGCTTTATACTTTTTGCTGTTTTGGTCTTCCAGTTCTTTATTCGCTGTGCCTCATCCAGGATAACCATGTCAAAACGGGTGTTGTTAATGATATCAAGGTCGTTTCCCACAATCCCGTAACTTATAATGAAGTATTCCCCACTTGACGCGTACAGGGGAGATCTTTTAGCGTATGGGCCTTCTACAATGACGGCATCCCTTCTTGTGAATTTTTCTATCTCTGCTTTCCACTGGTATTTGAGTGACGTGGGACAGACTATGAGTATCCGTTCTACACCGAATTCCTTTATGAAAAGTTCAGCCATGGCAATTGCCTGTATGGTTTTCCCAAGACCCATTTCGTCAGCAAGAAGAAAGCGTCCGGCCTTTGCGCCAAATATAACCCCTTCACGTTGATAGGGATAGAGATCCGCCTGTATCAGGTTTTCGAAAAGAGGGCTTTCGATCCCCGAGGGAAAGAGGTTGTCAACATGCTCCTGTCGTCTGCCTGATTCCTGTAATTCGTATATAAATTCCGCGGCATCGGGATAAATCCTGAATTCGGGGTCCAGTTTAACTGCTTCTTCGAAAAAATTATCAACCGTGAATAGTGCCTGTGGCAAAAGATATCCATCATGATCAAAATATTCGCTGGCAAGCTTATTCATCTCTTCTGCAGCCCTGGTGCCTGTTCGGAGGTATACTTTTCTTTCTTTTCCGTAATGAAGGCTGACTGACGTATATGGCAGCTCTACCTGTATATTAAAATATTCTGAAGTCACTGGTGAGGAGCGTAATATATGCAGAACATATTCGATATGTTTACAGGTGCCAAGCTGGTTTACGGCAAAATCAGGGCATGAACAAAAATGTGAACCGGTTTCCTGGTGCCTTATCGCAACTTTGTATGATGTATTCTTTTCATTATTATATACGGTAAAATCTGAGAATACCGGATGATCCCCGGTATTCTCTATTTCATAGTCCTGGTCAAAGGCATACTGTTTTCTTAATTCCACCTGCCATTGCTCTATGGACATGTCCTCTGGTTTTTTGTGATAGGGAACTCTTTTCGTTGTCATGTGCAATGTGGATCCTTTAGTTAGCTGTTGATTGTATTTATGGTTTATAATCATTTTCAATGTGTCAAGGGGAAATCCGTATGGTTCGTACGACTGGTACTGGTTAACTGAAAAGAATTGATGGTAAGAACGAACAAACTAACAAGAACGAACCTCTACGAGCTCCCTGAGGCTCCGTGGCGGTTGCCGGGTTGGGCCGAGGTGCCGTGTGAGGCCTTCAGGCATAATGCAGTATAAAGTCTTCGTGGTTATCCCTGGTGATGAGGTTTGCATTGCTGTTTGGATAGGCATCCATGAAGGTTTTAGAAAACCGTGCCTTTTTCTTTGCGT
>CAZAOK010000017.1:20910-49195 GCA_964486725.1 uncultured Leptospiraceae bacterium | reverse complement strand
ATCTCTGATATATCTTTCAGTGGCATCCCTTTTTTCAGCAGGGCCTTTGCTGTCTGCACTGCTTTCTCATGCATACCTTCCAGCTTACCTTCTTTCTTACCTTCCTGCTTGCCCTCACGTAAGGCTTCTTTTCTTAATTTTTCACCGTATTGTTCAAGTTTTGTCGCAAACATGGTTCGTATCTCCTCGGCCTGTTTTACTTCATGGTATATCCTTGAGGTATCGTCTCTAAAAATAACACGTAACCAGTTGGTTAATACCGCAATCTCATCGGGTTTCTCATTCTTAACCATATCGTAAAGATTGTCAATTTCTTTTGCCAGCTCTTCAGGAACGCTGTTTTCAACATAGAATAGTGCAGATACCACATTTTGTATCTGCAACAGTGTCTCTTTTGAGAATTCGTTTTCAGCGATCTTGTAGTAACTGAACGACGGTATATACTTACCGGGTATATCATCTGCAATCAATGTACTTAATTCAACCGGTGCTGTCCACTTCCGGTCACCGTTATATAACAGCAGTGGGAACACCGATGGCAGTTGTTTCATTTTCTGCGACTTTACCAGGTATTCATAGAATTCCGTGATGTACCTCAGCATGCGTAACGGCATGAACCGGTCTACCGTGGATTGAAACTCGATCAGAAGGTAGATGTAGGTATCTTTTCCGTTGATTTGTACCCTGTAGATCATATCTGATTCTTTCTCCTTGAATTCGTCGGTAACGAAGGAGGTGTTCATTTGTTCAAGGGTGTCGAAATCAAGTTGATGTACCCATGCCTCGTTTACGAAGGAGGTAAGCAACTGTTTTACAGCTACCGGGTTCTGGAAGAAGTTTTTATACCCGCAGTCGTGAATGTTGTTATTGCCCATTTGTATTATTCCTGAATGGTATATCTCTCATATACCTATACGACAAAAGGAAGGTGCTCGGAAAAAAAAGTGGGAGTTTTTTAAAAAAAGTGTGCTTTTGCAACATCCGTTTCTGTTGAGGTACCCCATGGGGGGACAACAGGGGGCGTGTTGCGGATGATGCTGACATGTAAGTTATGCAAACACCGGTAGTATAATTAAACCCAACAGGGCTACCACAGAGACTAAAAGAGAGAAACGGAGAACACGGAGAGACGCGTTTTTGTTATCGGTTCTTACTTGCGGTCAAATATCATGTATCAGTAGGGATTGTATGGAGATATTGTTTTGGCCTATGATGTCATAAGTCATAAAGGTTAACCTTATCATCCCATATTATCATATGCTAACCCCGTCACCCGTCACTCGTTACCCGTCACAGTCCTTCCCCTTCGCGTCTTTGCTTGCTTATCTCTATATAACTTTTCGTTAACTTTTACTTGACTTTACCCCATTTTAACTTACGGTAAATATAAGTTTGTATAATTAAGCAAATATATAATATCAAGAATGAAAAAGAATATATCACAAGTACTCGAAGAATTAGTGAAAAAGCTGGGTTCACTGAAAGGGCTTGCGGCGGCATACCTGTTTGGTTCAGTTGCTGCCGGTACATATACTGATAGTAGCGATATTGACCTGGCATTACTTTTTGAAGGTAATTCGGCAGAGTATGTTGATCGTCTTGAATTAATGGCCCACCTTTCCAGGATTGCAGGCCGTGATGTTGAAGTAGTTATCATCAATGACGCAACTCCACGCCTGTACCACGAGATTATGAAAACTGGAAAAATTATTCTGGAAAAAAACAGTGAAGTTCGAATAAAAAAAGAGATGTTAAACAGAAAGCTGTACCAGGATTACCGCCACATCCATTCAATATACATAAACGGATTAAAAAACAGGTATGCTCAAAAAAGACATTCTTGAAAAAGCACTCGAAACAGTATCCTTAAATACTGGTGAGTTGAAGAATGCAACCGATATCAACTGGGACAAGTATATCTCTGATATCAGGTCAAGGCGTTTCGTCGAACGAACACTCCATGTAATAATTGAAGCCTGTATAGACATCGCCAATCATATAATCTCTGTGAAGGGATTTCGAGAACCATCTACCTATCGGGAAGCCTTTGTAGTTCTTGCGGAGAATGGTATATTGCCAGAAGAATCACTTGGAAATTTTGAAAAGATCGCCATGTTTCGTAACCTCATCGTACATTATTATGAAAAAGTAGATGATGAGATAGTATTTGCCGTGTTTAAAAACAACCTTGAAGATTTTGAGATGTATATCAGCTACATCCTTGAATTCATTGAAAAAGAATCATAACCGGCAACCACAGAGATTAAAATATAGAAACAGAGAACACGGGGAGACGCGTTTTTGTTATAGTTTCGTACTTGCGGTCAAGTATAATGTATCAGTAGCAGTTGTATCGAGATATAGTTTTGACCTGCATTGTCATAAGCCATAAAGGTTAACCTTCTCATCCTATAGTATCATATGCCAAACCCGCCACTTGTTACCCGTCACTTTTATTTGGTTATTCAGCCCTGTGTGCTTAAGAAAATAAATTGACAAATACCCTTTCTATGCGACCCTTTAATTAATACAGTCTTGACATGCTGCTGCCATATTATTATTAACAGGACCACCCGTGGACAACGTATTCAATACATTACCAGGAAATTTCTTTTCCCCGCTGTCTTCGCCGCTGCGGGAGCATTACGCGGCGTTGCTGCTGATATTCTATGACAAGTTCATGGAATTCCCCACGGGGGTTGAGAAAGACGTGCTGATCGGGGCCTACGAGGAATACTTCTCGGGCCTTGTTGATCTTGACAGCCTGCTGGATGAAAACGGCGAAGAGGAAAATATAACTTACGAGAGAGACCCCCGTGGAACAGCCTTCAGGTTTCAGAGAAGGCTTGTGGGATGCGGCTGGATGAGCGAGGAGTACATGCCTGATTATACAATGATGGTGAACATAACCACCCACGCCAGGCCCTTCCTTGAGGCATTGTACCGTGTGCGCATGGGGCTGGGAGTTGAATACGAGGGACACATTATCGGGGTGTATTCCTCTCTGTGCAGTGACTCGGTATGGGATAACGGCCATTACGCGGTGCTGAACGCCCATTACCATACCAAGATGCTTATGGAATCACTGAAGGTATTGTCGCAGAATATCAAGCAGCATATACAGCAGCTGTATGACCATACCGGTGAGATAAGCGAGATACTGCATATACATTATGATGTCTACATGAACGAGATAATCGACCGGGCATATACCCGCCTGAAGACCTCGGAAAACCTTTCACGATACCGCCCGAAAATATCTGAAACTATCACGGAGTTGACAGCCGATACCGCGTGGCTGTCACGAACAGCTGAGAAGATGGCCATCATAAAGCACCAGTCACATGAACAGAGTAAACGGAACGTGGTGGAAATGTTGAAGGAGATACGGAACGACCTTCGAAGCATAGATCCTATAATAGCTGAAATTGATGATAAGAACAGGCGGTACTCCAGGATATCAACCGAACGCATCAAGTCGAAGCTGTATACCGACGAGAACCTGCAGCAAAAACTGCACCGGTTTGCCGAGGCACTTGACAAAAAAGAACTGCAAACCCAGGATGTGGCACACGGTATTTACCGGGCGGGATACCTGTCAGAAGGGTCACTGTATCGAAGGTGGACCAGGCGTGAATCGCTGGTGCTTGCAAGGCCTGAAGAACCCGACGATTTCGAAATGGAGAGAATGGAAGCAGAGATCCGGCTGAGAATTGCCAACCAGCTCAACCCCGAAAAGATACGGGAATACATGGACAGCGTATGCCCGGGTGGGCGGGTGCGTGCTGAAGAAATAGTTGAAGATATGGACAGTTTTATACGGGTAATGTACGCTGCCCTGTACGCGGAGTCCCGGGATTTCGCCTATACCGTACAATGGCATAACGAGTATTGTCAGAAAGACCGTTTCAGGTTCAGGGACCATTCCCTGGTGAAAAAGGAAGACAATGGATAACCTTGAAAAAATAGCACGTCTGACCGGTAACGACAGGGAGCTGTTTACCCGCTCATTGCGCACGCTTTTCTCGTCCTCATTCCTGATCCGCGGGGTTGACAGGGACAGGGACATGTACCGTTTTGTTACGTCCAACAGGGACATGGTTGAAGCCTATTTCGAGTACGCCGGATTCAGACTGCGTGTTGATGAATCACTGGGGGTTGTCTCGTGGGAAGGGGCCCCCTCCATCAGGCTTGGATTAAACCTGGATGAAACCCTGGCCCTGCTTACCCTTCGCTTAATGTATGAAAAGAAAAGAAACGAGATACAGCTGCACCGGCACCCGGTGATACAGCAATACGAATTCCAGGAAGACTTTCAAGTTATAACCGGGAAGACGTTGAAAAAGACCCGTATCCGCGAAGTGTTGCGGCGCATGCAGGCCCTGCGCCTCATCAACCTGAGAGGAGAAGAGACAAGTCCTGACACGCAGATAGAGCTGTATCCCTCCATCCCCTTCGCGCTGAACAGTGTTACCATCGACGAGTTGTACGAAAGGATAAACGCGCTGACCGGTGCCGATGATGATACCATTGAGCCAGAAGATGAAGAAACCATAATGCTGAACGAGGACGAGTAATGCTGCTGCTGACAAAAATACGCCTGGTAAACTGGCATTTTTTTATAGACGAAACCATAGAGGCGGGACAGGCAACCCTGCTTGCCGGTGATAACGGCTCAGGAAAATCCACCATAATTGACGCGGTACAGTACGCCCTGGTGGCTAACATCAGGCGTATCAAGTTCAATGCCGCCGCCACAGAGAAACGGGCGGGACGAACCCTTGAAAGTTACTGCAGGTGCAGGGTGGGTACCGAGAACAGGGAATACCTGCGTGAGGATACCATCACCCACGTGATGCTGCAGTTTGAGGATGGCGACCGGGTGTTCTCGGCGGGTATCATGGTAGAGAGCCTGGTTGAAAAAGTCGACAGCTCCGAGTACCCGTGGATCGCCGATGACCGGCCCCTGGAATTAATCCCGGTATACGAGGGCAGCCAGTTCATGCGCCCGGGGGAGTTCAGGGAGAACATAAAGGAGAATGGCGGTACTGTCTGCGCCAGCAAGGGTGATTATAATTCACGCCTTACCCACCGGTTCGGTGTGCATCGCAAGAACATGGAGTTTAATCCCTACCTCGAGGCACTGGTGCGCTCGGTGAGCTTCAGTCCCTTTACCTCGGTACATGATTTCGTGTGCAACTACATACTTGAAGAACGGCAGGTGGACGTGTCCGCCATGCGCGAGAACCTGCAGAATTACCGGGAGGCCGAGGCCGAGGCAAATCTTATTCAAGAAAAGATCGATTACCTTGAAGAGGTTGACAGGGTACACCACGAGCTGAAAAAGCTCCAGGCGCAGATAGTGTCGCAGCAGTATCTGAAAAAAAGGGCCGACCTTGAGCTGTGCGGTCAGCGCATACGGGAATATACCCGTCTTGTAGATGAGAAAAACCGCCGCCTGGAACTGCTTGAGGGCAGCAAATCGGCGTTGCGTGACCGTAAGAAACGGCTTGAAGACAGCCGCCAGGAACTGCTGGCATCATTATATAACAACGATACGTACATGGCCCTCCAGTCCCTTGAAAGGTCAATTGAAGAGGTGCGCTCACGCAGGGAGGAGGCCCGCCGGGGGCACGAGAAGTACCTGGGGTTAAAAGACGAGGCCGAGAAGCTGTTGAACAAAACCGTATCGGAAGATATTGACGGTGAGATACAAGAGGTGGCAGACAGTGCCAATGGTCTTCGAAGGGATGCGTTTGAGACAGAACAGCAAATCCGGCAGAACCAGGATCAACTGGCTGTCCTTGAAGGTGAACTTGAAGACCTTCGGAAAGGAATACTTCGTTACCCCGACACCACTACCAGGCTGCAGGCCGCCTTCGAGAAAGAAGGGATACAGGCCTGGGTGCTTGCCGACTGCCTTGAGGTGAACGACCAGTCCTGGCAGAACGCCCTTGAGGGATGGCTTGCGGGCAGGAGGTTTAACCTGCTTGTCAGTGAAAAAAATTTCCAGAGAGCCCTTGTTGTATATGACTCGTTACCAGGTGAAGTACATACCGTTGGGATCCCCGACATGGAGAAAATAAAGAACTCAGAGATAACACCGGGGTCACTGGCAGAGGTGGTCATAACCGAAAACCCCCTGGCCCGCAGGTATATAAGTTTTGTGCTGGGAGAGGTGATGATGGCCACCCTGGATACGCTTCGCCAGTACCGCAAGAGCGTCAGCAGGGAATGCATGCGCTACTCCTCCTTTACCGCCTCCCGCATTCCCGAAAGACTGTACGGTCAGTGGTATATCGGCAAGCAGGCACGGGAACGCCGGCGCCAGCAGGTTGAACAGGAGATAGCAGGACTGCGCCAGCTGCTGCAGGAACAGAAGTCATCCCTTGAGACATTAAGGAAAGAGATATCCCAAAAGGAAAAAGCCATCAATTCCCTGGGGGAGATGAAGCATTATACCGGGAAGGCAACGCGTGCGGAAGAACTGGACAGCGAGTTGAACCGGCTTGAAACTGAGAAGGGCCTGGTAGACCAGAGCGAGGTGAAAGACCTTCGTGAACGGGTGGCATCCATGGAGATGGAGATCAGCCGTGTGAGCGATGAGATCGAGTCCATCGTTAAAGAAACGGGGAGCCTTGAATCGGATATACGGAAACACAGCGAAGACAGGGAGCGCCGGGAAATACAGCAGCAGGATCTTCAGGGGGGTTTTGACGCTTTCATGGAAGAACACGGCAGCATGAGGGAAGAGTTGGAGAAGTATTACCATGAAAGGGTGAAGAATGACAGCCTTGAGGGAGTGTTGTTACGGTTCGAGTCTTCCATGAAGGGATTTGTCACCCGGGCGGATAATACCCGTAAAGAGCTGCACCGTCACAAGAACGAGTACAACAGGCGCTTTGCAACCTACATGAGCCCGGATGACGACCAGAGCGGTGAATTTCTCACCCTGCTTAAAAAATACCGGGACACCGACCTGCCCGCCTACAGCGAGAAGATCGGCCGGGCGCGTGAGGACGCCGAGAAACAGTTCAAGGAGCATTTTGTCTCACGGCTCAACGAATACCAGCAGGAGGCCCGTACCAGTTTCAAAGAGATCAACGACATGCTCAAAGAGATAAGGTTCGGAAAAGACCAGTATCGTTTCTCGGTTGAAGAGCACCCGGACAAGAAAGCGGAACTTCACGTGATAAAAACAGCTGCCAGCATATCAGAGGACAGCGGCACCCTGTGGGACCAGTTACACAGCAGTGAGGAGAAGGAAAGCGTATCACGGCTTTTTGATACAATACTTGAGAACGACCTTGATTCTGAACAGGTGCGTGACATATGCGATTACCGTCAGTACTTCCTCTACGATATAAAGATACGGCACACCGATGATCTTGACGAATCGGGAAAACCCATCGAATCGTCACTGAGCAGGGTGCTTCGTGACAAGTCGGGTGGTGAAACCCAGACCCCTTATTACGTGGCGCTGGCTGCCAGTTTTTACCGGTATTTCAAGGACGAACCCGGCGCCATACGCCTGGTGCTGTTTGACGAGGCATTCAACAAGATGGACGATGACCGCATCAAGAATGCCATCAGCCTGTTTCGCGGCATCGGCATGCAGGTGCTGGCGGCGGTACCTACAGAGAAGGTAGAGATCATCGCCCCCCAGATGGACGTCACCAACCTGGTGATACGAAGCAACCGGCGTGCCTTCGTTCGTGATTACGCCATAGTGCAGGAACAGGATCATGAACCGCAGGGAATATGAAGAGGCCATTCTGCGTGTCTTCGCCGAAGCCTATCCCAATTCAGCCCAGTACCGCGGCGGCCGCAAGCTGCGAAAGGGAAACTGGCAGCGAAAGTTCCCGGCCATAGAAGAATCGGTTGACCACAAGAACGCCTTTCTTGCGGCGGTAGAGAATCTTAGCCGTGAAGGCCTGCTGTCTGTACAATGGCAAAAGTACAGGAAGGGAGACAGCGTAAAAGCCCTCTACCTTGAAGATTCCGAAGGGCTGTACCGCAGGCTGGGCATTCCCTCGCCGCAACAGGCAGCCGTCAACATCAGGGATTTTCTCTCGAAGTATACCCCCCATTCATTGCAGGACGGGCAGGCTGCCCGCGGCCTTCTGGATATAATGGAAGCGGGCACGTCCCTGCCGGTAACCGAACAGTCCCTTCTTGAAGATATACTTACCCTTTTCGCCCTGGACAGGGAAGAAGCCGGCCGTTACGCGCTGCGGGCGCTCAGTACCAGGCTGTACAATGATTCCAAGCGGCTTGAGAATATACTGCGCCCCGCCGACGAGATATCCGGGATGGTTCTGGGGTACAGTATAACCAGGGAGCTTGGGCTTGCCCGCCGTTACCCGGAAACAACGCTGGCCGGGAATATCATACTTGAATTTACCGACGGACGTCGATGGGATCTGGCAGGGCATGCGGTAACCATGCCGCTTGCAACCGCCCGCCAGGTGGGCCGTGTGCTTAATGGAAGCGGATACGTCCTGCATCATGTTTTGTCGGTTGAGAACAAGGAGACCTTTCATGTTCTTTCTGACGGCCTTAAGGGCTTTGACGGACTGTTGTACACCGGCGGACATCCCAACGAGGCCGACCGGGTGATACTTGCAACGCTGTCCGGGCAGGGTACCCTGGTGCATCACGCGGGTGACCTGGATCCGGTGGGGTTGCAGATATTCGAAGAAATTGACGAAATATGCGGTGGTACCCTTCTCCCCTTCCGAATGAACAGAATGGTTTACATGAAGTACGCTGAATACGGGTACAGGCTCAAGGGTTCAGAGCTGATGAGGCTGGACTTTATAAAGAACATCAAGGTAGCTGAGCTTGCCGAAACAATCCGCGAAAATGGTGTCGGTGTTGAACAGGAGATAATCGACTATTTCCAATTGGATGAATGATGGGATAACAATTTTTTTCAAAAAAACCGCATTTTTTTTTCCGGGCGTCCCCTTTTTAACGTATAGATATATAGAAACTAATAAAAGGAGACAAAACTATGAATAAGTTACACTCGCCCCCGCCTTTCTGGAAATATGGAAAAAGACCGTTAAAAGAATCTCAACAAAAAACAGGAAAGGAAAAAAAATGAAAAAATATATCACAATCTGTTTGACGGCATTATTTCTATTATCAGTTTTTACTGAAGTTTTACCAGGAGATCAAGAGGCAAAAGCACATAAAACATTTAAAACAATCCGGGGCGTTGACTTTGAACCAATGGAAAGAACTAAGGTTAATCCATATCTTATGATGCCTGTCCCCAGGCCATGGAAGAAGCACTACCTGGAATCAAAGAATGGTGATAAAATATTTATCGTTAGTGATTTGAATCCCCGGTTTGCGCTTAGCATAATGTTTTCTGTTATTCCGGATACCAGGTCGAGTTATGAAGATATTGTAAAAAAATCCCGGAAAGCAGATTTCGGAAAAGAAAAAATTAAAAATATTGAATTCATCAAAGAAGTAGATCAGACCGGCGCAGATAAAAAGGAATTGTTGTTTGGTGCTAATATAGTCTCGGGAAATACAGTAGCAGCGTATTATTATTTTAAAGATATTAAATCCACAATAAAGGTACATACAAATATTGTTTTTGTAGATCCTTTTGAAGATGAAGAATGGAAATTCATAATAAAGACTGTATTGAGAATGATGTTAGAAATTGAAAGATATAATTAACGTCGAGATCATTTAATAAGAAGTATTACATTACTCGTCACTGCTTTTTCCCATTCCCCACTCTCCGCGACCTCCGTGCCGGTCATCAAGCGTAGCCGAAATACCCTGCCGGTTATCGAGGGTAGTCGCGATACCTCCGTTTGCGGCCGTTACCCCCCATGGTACCAATGCATTATGGCATTCATCTTACAAGTCCCCCGTGGGGGGACAACAGGAGGAGTGTTGGGGATGATGATGGCATTCTGGTTTTTTACATACCGTTAGTAACATGATACTGAACAACCCCCTCTCGGTCTCCCCCTTTAAAGGGGGAGAGGAAGGACTTTTCTCTATGATACAATATTTACCAAACCCGTCTTCCCCGGTAATAAAAAATTCAATTGATTTTCAAGGGCGGGGGCAACTAAGATGTATGACGTAGCCCCCCGGGTGAAGAAATATGGTACTGGAGGATGTGCACCATGAAGAATATCAAGGCAATCGCCGGATTTATGGTTCTGGCAGGACTGGCGGTAATCGTGTTTGTCATGGGCCTGCAGAAGCAGGTTTACCGCTTCAGCCTTGACAGGGTGGTGAATGATTCCAGTTTCTACCCCGAGGGCCCCCTCTGGCTGAACAGCGCCCTGTATTATACCGAGTATTCCAGGCACCGGGTGATGCGATGGAGCGGAAAAGGGAACACCCCGGTGTGGACCCAACGTGGATGCGGCCCCTCCGCCCTGATGGGTATGGATGAGGGCACCATGCTGGTGGCCTGCTATGATGCGGGCAGCCTGGTGAAGATGGATACCAGGGGAAGGGTGCTTGAGACAATTGACAGAGATTCAAACGGACAGCCCTTCAACGGTCCCAACGATATGGTGAAGGACGAAAATAGCGGCATATACTTTTCCTGTTCGGGCAAGTTCGACGTGAAGGCCAAACCGGAAGGGAACATATATTACATGAATCCTGACGGTAAAATCATCAGGGTTGCCGGGGGTCTTCATTATCCCAATGGCATTGCCCTGGCGGGGGACGGTAATGAACTGCTGGTGAATGAGCATCTTGCAAAGAAGATATCCCGGTTCGCTGTGGCAAAAAAGGGTCTCCTTGATGAGTATGGCACATTTTTGGAACTTGATTCAATGATCGGGGCTCCCCGTCTTACCGGTGATTACATGGGACCTGACGGTTTGAAAATCGATGATGAAGGGAGAATATACGTGTGCCTGTACGGGACGGGAACCGTGCTGATCACCGACCGGGCAGGGGAGGTGCGGGGCCGCATAGAGGTGCCGATGACCTACGTAACCAACATTAACTTTGGGGACACCAGCTCCACCGTGTTTATCACGGCCTCAGAAGATGCCTTTAATCCCCCTTACCCGGGGAGCGTGTTCAGGTATACCGCCGACACCGGGGAGGAGAGCAGATGAAAATAGTGTTTCTCGACGCCGCAACAGTTGATTACGGCGACCTGGATCTTTCTGAAATCGCCCGCCTGGGTGAACTTCAAACATTTGACATTACCCCGGCAAAAGAAGCAGCCGGGCGTATAGGGGATGCCGACGTGGTTATCACCAACAAGGTGGTGTGCGACAAAAACGTGCTGGCACAGTGCCCCGGCTTGAAGTGCATCGCCGTGGCTGCCACGGGGGTGAACAACATAGATCTTGAAGAAGCGAAGAAACAGGGAATAGCGGTAACCAACGTGCCGGGCTATTCAACCACCTCGGTAGCCCAGCATACCATGTGCACCATGCTGGCCCTGGCGGGACACCTGGTGGAATACAACCGTGCCGCCCATGACGGCACCTGGAGCAGCTCACCCGTGTTTACCATGGGATCGTGGCCTACCTTCGACCTGAAGGACAAGGTGCTGGGCATCATGGGATACGGTGACATCGGAAAAGAAGTGGGCCGGCTTGCCGCGGCCTTCGGCATGAACGTGGTGGCCCTGCGCCGCGAAGGGGTGCAATACGAAGGTGACATGGAACGCTATGACCTCTACCGCCTGGCGGAGATATCAGACTTTGTGTCCATCCACATGCCCCTGACGGAACATTCACGTCACCTGGTGGACATGGAATTTCTGCGCCGGATGAAACCCTCGGCATACTTGATCAACATGGCCCGGGGCCCGGTGATAGACCCGGCGGCCCTGGCCGACGCGCTGAATAAAAAACTGATAGCGGGGGCCGCCCTTGACGTAATGGAAAAGGAACCCCCTGATAAGGATGACCCCCTGCTGAAAGCGCCGGGTTGCATTATCACCCCCCATATAGCGTGGGCAAGCATAGAATCGCGCAAAAGGCTGGTGCACGAGATGGCTGAGAATATAGCGGCCTTTTCACGGGGTGAGAAGCGTAACAGGGTGGTATAATGTATGAAAAGATATATTGCGATGAATTTTACAGGGTGTTGAAGGAGGAATGATGGAGACAATCGGTGTAGTTGGTGCCGGGCTTATGGGAGCGGATGTGGCCCAGCTGGCGGTGGAATCGGGGATGAACGTAATACTCCATGACAGCGACCAGCCAAATCTTAAAGCCGCACATGATATAATAACAGGCCGTCTTGACCGGTATGTACACGAAGGAAGAATCAGCAGCGACGAGCGGCGTTCTATCGCCTCCAGGATAAAACTCCACAATAACATGAAAGACCTTGTGAACGCTGATTTCATAATTGAATGTATAACCGAAGACCTTGAAGCAAAAAGAGAACTGTTCAGGCAGCTGGACAAAATATGCAAGCCGGGTGTGATATTTGCCAGCAATACATCGGCACTATCCATCACCCAGATGGGAGCGGCTACCCAGCGTGCCGAATCGGTTATCGGGATGCATTTTATGAACCCCGCCCGGCCCATGAAGGTGGTAGAGCTGGTATGCGGCCTGGTTACCACCAGGGAGACCTTCGAGATGGCCAAAAGCGTGGCCAAGCGCATGGGGAAGAAATGTGTTGAATCCAAAGACTACCCCGGCTTCGTGATAAACCGCATCATGATGCCCATGATCAACGAGGCCATATTTACCCTGTATGAAGGGGCCGCTACCGCCCAGGCCATCGACAAGACCATGAAACTGGGTATGAACCTGCCCATGGGACCCCTTGAGCTTGCCGATATGATCGGGCTTGACGTGGTGCTGGCGGTTGTTGAAGAGCTGTATGACGGATTTGGCGATCCCAAGTACAGGCCATGCCCGCTGCTGAAAATGTACGTGGCAGCAGGGTACCTGGGGCGCAAGGCAGGACGGGGTTTTCACATGTATGAGACCTGACAACGGCGGCGGAGATTCACTGTCACTGCCGCTGTGAAACGATTATGGTCAGGTCATCATCGAGGTTGGATGTTCCGGTGAATTCAAACAGCCGGGAGAGAAGCTCGTCAATGACAGTCTTGGGTTCCCATTGGCGCTGTGATAAAATATCCCGAACACGCTTCATGCCGAACTGCTCCCCGTCGGGGTTCTTGCTTTCAACCAGGGCGTCAGTGTAGAGCAGTATCATGTCACCCGGCTGCATGTGTATACGTGCCGTCTTGTATTCATCACCCATTCCCTCTACACCCAGAAACATGCCGGTAGCCTCTACCTGTACTATCTTTCCTGATTTGGCAAATTTAATAAAAGGTGCCGGATGGGCGGCGTTTATCAGGTATATGTCATCGGGGTACATCTGCATGAGGACGCCGGTGAGATAGTTGTCGATGGAAGAAAGGGTGTCTTTCATCTGGTCGTTTATATCGGCAATGATCTTCTTCAGCGGCTTGTCAGGATTTTTCTCGAAGCTCTGCAGAAATATGGGTTTGGCAAGCATGGTCACCAGCGCGGAGGATACCCCGTGGCCGGATACGTCCATCAATGCCACCCCGAGGGTGTGTTCGTCAAGCCGGTAAAAATCATAGAAATCTCCCGAAACAGCTGATGCAGCCTTGAGAAAAACCTCGGTATCCCACTGGGGTGTTTTTATTACCGGTGCGATAAGCCCGTGCTGCACTGCTGAAGCCAGCTGCAGGTCGCGTTCGTTTTTACGGTTGATCTCGGTAACATATTCATTTATTGACTGCAGTTCTTCCATGGCGGCAGAAAGCTCTTCCGTGCGGTCGATAACCTTCTGCTCCAGGTTTTTGTTCAGGTCGGCCACCTCGTGATGAAGGCGTACAAAACGGTTATCCAGTATGAGGGCGATGCCCCCGATGAAAAAGAAAAAACCGTAATTAGCCAGGCGTGGTGCATCGTATATGGTGGCATTCACCAGTACATCGTTGATAAAAGAAATACCGAAGACCAGTATAGTACCCAGCATCAGGCGGGCATCACGGCTTGCCTTGAAGTTTTTTACCAGTATCATGAAGGTGATGACTACCGGCAGTATCCATGCGGGCTGCATGATATTTTGAATGATCTTGTCCCACAGGGTATAACTCGCGCTTGCAAGTATTACGGCAAAAACAATGGCACTGATGCCGTAAAAGGCGTAGTGAAAATACGTTCGCTTGTGATTATAGTACCGCGTAATGAATTCAAGCATGCACACGAAGATGAGTAGAAGCATAAGGTATTCGGATTTTTTCAGATAATGAAAATTATCAATGAGTATGTACTTTACCTGGGTACGCAGAAAAAAGTATACCGAACACGACCCGGCAAAGAGTGAGAAGAGAAGGTTCTCCCTGTCCTGGGGTCTCCTGATAAAAAAGAGCATGAAGTACACGCTGACGGTAAGGTAAATAATTACCAGCAGCACGTCTAAAAATTCACGGGACAATAATTCGGTGTGTAAACTCGTGTAGTCACCCACTTTGAATTCGCCCGTGTAAGGGCCGTTAACGTATGAAAAAAGGCCCTTCACCCGTAATGCGAGCACATTGTCACTGCCGGGACGCAGCAGGGATACGGGCACCTGGTAGAGTCGTTTCACATCGTAGGCCGATTGTCCTCCCTCTTTAAACGAGCCGGTCTGGCCGATGGGGGTGCCGTTAAAATATGCCCGGTCAACATCGATTATGGTTCCAAGACGTATGCCGAGAGATTTTTCGGGAAGCCTGTCAGGCAGGGTAAGGCGCAGGCGGTACCAGCAGATGCCGCTGTATTCATCATAATGATGGTTCCAGTTGGAGGGGAGGGACACCATTATCCATTCAGAATCGTCAAATTCGGGGTCACTGTAGCGGGGGTTATCCCCCTTATGTAATCGTACAACCTGCCTGTTGCTGAAAGATATGGTTTCACCGTAGTCTTTTATCACCAGGCTTTCTGATGCCATGGCCATGGAAATTGGTATTACAGCTAAAATAATACTACACAGTAATTTTTTCATTGAGATAATCCCGCAAAGAATTATTACCAGGAGCCTGTACGGTAGTATCCGCTATATATCAAGAATGGTCAAGGGTTATTATAACCTGCTATATGAATTTCATGGAAAGATCAAAGGCGGTAACCGAATGGGTTAATCCCCCCATTGAAATGTAATTTACATTGATGTTTCGCAGGGCAAGGATTTTCTTTTCATCCATGTTCCCCGACACTTCGCTGCGGGCACGGCCGTTTATAGTGGTTACCGCTTCAACCATGGTGTTAGTGTCCATGTTGTCCAGCATGATGATGTCAGCCCCTGCGTGTACCGCCTCTTCTACCTCTTCAAGGGTGGTGGCCTCCACTTCAACCTGGTAGGTGCTGCCGTGCTTCCTGCGCACCATTTCAACGGCGGCGGTGATGCCCCCTGCCGCCCTGATATGATTATCCTTTATCATCACCATGTCAAACAGGCCCATGCGGTGATTGGTTCCGCCGCCGCAGGCCACGGCGTACTTGTCGGGTATCCGCAGGCCGGGTGCGGTTTTACGGGTGTCAAGAAGCTGTATGCCTGTCCCGCTGAGAAGATCCACCACGCGGCGGGTGCGGGTGGCAATACCGGACATGCGCTGAATGAAATTCAGTACCGTGCGCTCACCGCTGAGTATGGCCCTTGTGCTGCCTGATATGGTTGCCACCGTGTCGCCGGGCTGTACGGGGGCACCTTCCTCCCGGTTCACGGTGATGGCGATATTATTATCAAGTTCACTGTACACGTATTCTATCATGGGGGAGCCGCAATATATCCCCTCCTGCTTTGCCACGATGCGTGCATCGGTGGTGTCATTTTCGGCAAAAACGGCCTCAGAGGTCACGTCACCCGTTTTCAGGTCTTCGGCGAGGGCAAGTCGTATAATATCCTGTACCTGTTCTTTTGTAAGCAGCATTATTTCTTTTTCTCCAGTAGTCGAATTTTCTTTTCGAGTTCCACCATCTCGTCACGCAGCACGGCGGCTTTCTCGAATTCCAGGTTTGAAGCCGACTGCAGCATGTCCTCTTTCAGGCGGGCATGCAGTTCCTTCAGCCTGGCGGGATCCTTTGTTTTGTATTCACGGCTGTAGTCGGCCACGTAGCCGGCAAGGGTGTCATCGGTATGATACTCCCGCTCGATGATGTCCCACACCTCTTTTTGAATAGTTTTTGGCGTGATATTATGTATGCGGTTGTACTCTTCCTGGCGTTCACGTCTTCTGCCGGTCTCATCGATGGCCATCTGCATAGAGGGGGTTACCCTGTCGGCGTACATGATGACGCTGCCGTTTTCGTTGCGGGCCGCACGTCCTGATGTCTGGATGAGTGAACGGGCCGACCTGAGAAAGCCTTCCTTGTCGGCGTCAAGAATGGCCACCAGCGACACCTCGGGAAGGTCAAGCCCTTCACGCAGCAGGTTGATGCCCACCAGGCAGTCAAACACCCCCTTTCGTAAGTCGCGGATAATCTCTACCCGCTCAATGGTTTCTATCTCTGAGTGCAGGTAGCGGGTTTGTATGCCCACCTCTGAGAGGTATTCGGTGAGGTCTTCGGCCATCTTCTTGGTGAGGGTGGTAACCAGCACCCGTTCGTTACGCGCAACCCTCTTGCGCACCTCGCCGATAAGATGATCCACCTGGTTGGCGGCCGACTGTATGGTGATCACGGGATCAAGAAGCCCGGTGGGACGTATCACCTGCTCAACCACCTGTGCCGAGTTCTCAAGCTCGTAGTCGGCAGGGGTGGCGGACACGTAGACCACCTGGTCGATGATCTTCTCGAATTCCTCGAAATACAGCGGCCGGTTGTCAAGAGCTGAGGGAAGACGAAAGCCGTGTTCCACCAGGTTCATCTTTCGGGAGCGGTCTCCCTCGTACATCCCCCGCACCTGTGGAAGGGTGACGTGGGACTCGTCCACGATAAGCAGAAAATTACCCTTGAAATAGTTGATGAGGGTGTTGGGCGGTTCACCCGGCTGGCGGCGGTCAACGATACGCGAGTAATTCTCGATACCGTTGCAATACCCCATCTCAAGCATCATCTCCATGTCGTAACGGGTGCGGCTCTCAAGGCGCTGGGCCTCAAGCAGCTTGTTCTCTTTATGGAGCTCTTCAAGGCGCTGGTTCAACTCTTCTTCTACCAGCCGTACTGTCTCTTTCATGGATTCCGGTGAAGAGACGAAGTGCTTGGCCGGGTAGATGTAGGTATACTCAAACCTTTCAAGTACCTGCCCGGTAAGGGGGTGGACACGGGACAACGACTCCACCTCGTCGCCGAAAAACTCGATACGAATTGCATCCTGCAGGTAGGCGGGAAATACTTCAACCACGTCACCCCGCACCCTGAATGTTCCCCTGGTGAAGGATATGTCGTTGCGTTCGTAATGTATGGATACCAGTTTTCTCAGCAGCTGGTCACGGTCCTGTTCTTCTCCCGTCCGCAGGCGGATGTGCATACGTTCAAACTCGGCGGGACTGCCCAGGCCGTAAATACAGGACACCGAGGACACCACGATGACGTCGTTTCGTTCAAGTATGGAGGAGGTGGCCTTGAGGCGCAGCCGGTCTATTTCGTCGTTGATGCTGGCGTCCTTCTCGATATAGAGGTCCTGGGTAACCACGTAGGCCTCGGGCTGATAATAATCATAATATGATACGAAGTATTCAACGGCATTTTCGGGAAAGAACTCCTTGAACTCACGGTAGAGCTGGGCTGCCAGCGTCTTGTTGTGGGTGAGCACCAGGGTTGGTTTCTGCACCTCCTCGATTACCTTTGCCATGGTGAAGGTCTTTCCCGACCCGGTTACCCCCAGGAGGGTCTGTGCCCGCATGTCGTTTTTCAGTCCGTCGCTTAACTGGCGGATGGCCGTTGCCTGGTCGCCCGAGGGGGTATAGGGTGATATGGCGCGAAATTGCTTATCCTTCATGGGTAACCGTCCCCGTGGTAAATGGAGTTCCGTCAAGTATGAAAAATCCGTATTCAGCCGTCAGGTTGGGGAAAAAACGGGCCCGCCGTGACTGCCAGGTGCCGTTGGCGGAAAAATGTGCTTCCTTCCTGATCGGATAGCCGTGCTGCACGCAGAAGGAGTGAAAATCCTTGATGGTGAGCAGGTGAATATTGGGGGTGTTATACCACTCGTAGGGTAAGAGCTTGTTTACCGGCATGGTTCCCCGCAGGGATATGTGAAAACGAATACTCCGGTGGCTGAAGTTCGGAAAGCTTATAATGGCATTTCGCGCGATGCGCATGGTCTCCCTGATCACCAGTCCAGGCCTCTTGGTGCTCTGCAGGGTCTGGTTGAGAATCACGTAGTCGAAAGAATTGTCCCGATAATCAGTGAGCCCGTCGTCGATGTCACCCTGGTAGCAGTAAAGGCCTTTCTCCACGCACTGGCTCACCCCATCGGAGGATATCTCGACGCCGAACCCTTCAACGTCACGTTCGTCCTGAAGCCGCTCAAGAAGCATGCCGTCACCGCAGCCCAGGTCAAGCACCCTTGAGCCGGGAGCGACGTGACGCAGTATTAAATCATACCCTATCCGTGGATAATCCATTCTTTTTACGTACCCTCCCAAATTCCCTGTGTATGAAATTCCTGATATCCCTTTCAAGCCTTGTGTTTGGCAGTAAAAAGGTGTCATGTCCCTTGTCCGATTCGATTTCAGTAAACACCACGTGCTTGGCATTTACCCGCAATGACTTCACCAGCTCCCGTGACTGTTCGCTTGGATACAGCCAGTCAGATGAAAAGCTTACCACCAGGTAGTTTGCCTGCACCTTTTCAAATGCCCTGAGAAGGTCGCCGTCAAAGTCTTCTCTCAGGTCAAAGTAGTCTATGGCCTTGGTGATGTAGAGGTATGAATTGGCGTCAAACCTGTTCACGAAATGTGTTCCCTGGTGCTGAAGATAGGATTCCACCTGGAAGTCAAGGTCGAAAGTATACTTGAGGAAATCGGAGTCCTGCAGGCGGCGTCCGAATTTCTCGTGCATGCTTTTCTCGCTGAGATAGGTGATGTGCCCTATCATGCGTGCCAGTGAAAGGCCGTTTTTCGGGGGCGATCCGGTATAGTAATTGCCCTTGTTCCAGTCAGGGTCACGGTAAATGGCCTGCCTGCCCACCTCGTTGAAGGCGATGCCCTGGGCGGACAGGGAGGGGGAGGTGGCGATGGCAATAACCGATTGTACTTTTTCAGGGTAGAGTATTGACCATTGCAGCGCCTGCATTCCCCCCATTGAACCGCCGGCAACCGCCAGCAGCCTGTCAATACCCAGGTGATTTACCAGGTGATGCTGTGCCCTCACCATATCCTGAATGGTAACCATGGGGAAGTCAAGACCGTACTCATGACCTGTGGCCGGGTTTATGCTGGCAGGCCCGGTAGAGCCGTTACAGCCCCCGATGACATTGGAACAGATAATAAAATACTTATCAGTATCGAAGGGCTTGCCGGGCCCTATATAGTTGTCCCACCATCCCGGGTACCGGTCATTGGGAGAATGATATCCCGCCGCGTGGGCCGAACCCGAGAGGGCGTGCAGTATCAATATGGCGTTACTGTGGTCCCCGTTAAGGGTGCCGTATGTTTCGTAGGCAATTGTAATGGGCCCCAGTTTTTGTCCTGATATAAGAACCAGTTCTTCGGGGGGGCCGGCGAAGGTAAAATACCTTGTCTTCACATAGCCTGCTGATGTATTTTCTTTCTCACCTGTATGTTTCATTGCTGTTCCTGTGGCCAACTCAAAAAATAAAAAACCGCTTACCGGGAAAAGTATAGCGGTTTGATCACTCCTGCTATCTCATCTCCCGGAATCAACTCCGCTGGATTTGGCACCGACTGTTATGAAGGTTGCCGTGGTTTCTCGGGGCCAGTTCCCTCCACCACTCTGGATAAGATAGTACGATTCGGCGGCCATGCCGCATCTTCGTGCTATAAAAGAACGGGTATACACCGGTTCTTTATGTACTATGTACGCGTAAAATCACAGTGTCAATGAAAAATATAGCACAGTAATATCATGTTTCAAGAGAGTGGAGTAAATATCGGGTAATAACGCGAATTTCAATGTCAATTTTAAATGAAGAAGAGCACATTTATTATAATGAGTCAGAAATCCCCCCTGGGGCTGATTTGCCCCTAACCCCTCCCATCAAGGGAGGGGGATAAAGTGAATTTGACCGGTGAAATGGTACACAATGTGACACTTTTGGGTATAAAATTCAGTTGACAATACTCCCTGATTTTACGTAATGGACGGTGTAACAAGATCATGAATCATATCAGGTTTTGCTTTGAAATTATCAATTATTCGCGAGGAGGGTGAGCATGGGCCTTTCAGATATGTACAATCTGCCTGCTGCTGACATCACGAGAGAATCGTATTTTAATGTTGGCGGTATGCATGGATTTATGAGATGGGGAATTTATCTCTTTCTTATAGTGGCCTCCGTGTTTCTCATTTACACGCTTGTTAAAAAGGTGATGATCTGGCGGCAGGGTAAACCGGAACTTCGAACAGATTTTCACGAAAAACGCATTATCGCGTTTATTAAATATGTACTATTACAGAAAAAAGTTCTGGGAGAACGATACCCCGGCATTATGCACGCGGGATTGTTTTTCGGTTTCGTGGGTCTCTTTATCGTCACCCTGATTTTGCTGGTACAGGAAGACGTGACAGAACTTTTTTATCACTACAAGTTCCTTGTGGGAGACACCTACCTTATCTGGTCGCTGGCCGGTGACCTCTTTGGTGTAATGGTTCTTGTCGGGCTTGGCATGGCTTTCTGGAGAAGGTATAAAACAAAGCCAAGCAGGCTTGACACAAAGGCGACAGATACGTTCGCCCTCGTGCTCATCACGTTTATAATTATTACCGGTTTTATCAACGAATCATTGCGAATCGCCATAACCGGCTTTCCCGCTTTCGAGGTATGGTCGCCGGTAGGGTACAGCATGGCACACCTTTTTACATGGGCAAGTGTGGGCGGCATGGAAGTAGCCCATTATATCAACTGGTGGGTTCACATGATAGCCGCTTTCTCTTTTATCGGGCTGGTGATCACCGGAAAGCTGGGACACGTGATAACCACCATGTTGAACGTGTACTACCAGAACCTTGATAACGAAAGTCCCAAAACGAAATACGCCATGAAACTGATCGACCCGGCAGAGTTTGAAACAGCCGAAAGCTTTGGTGTTGGCACCGTTGAGCATTTCACCTGGAAACAGCTTATGGACGGAGACGCCTGTACACGATGCGGCCGATGCCAGGACAACTGTCCCGCATGGTTGACCGAGAAGCCGCTGTCTCCGAAAAAGATAATTACCGACGTAAAAGACGCCATGGACGACCGTATCCCGCGCATCAGGGGTGTTGAAGATCCCGCAAGCGTTGTGGACGAAAAGGCCCTCATCGGCGGATGGATTCTCGAGGACGAGATCTGGTCATGCACCAACTGCGGTGCCTGTCTTGAGAACTGCCCCGTACAGATCGAACATGTGGGCAAGATCAATGACATGAGAAGAAACCAGGTGCTTATGGAAGGGAAGATGGCTTCTGAGCTGCAGACTTCCTTTACCAACATGGAGAACAACTCCAATCCTTATGGTTTCGGTTTTGCCGCAAGGGGAGACTGGGTTCCCGAAGACCTTAACGTGAAGACCCTTTCAGAAGACACGGAAGTTGATTACCTGTATTATGTTGGGTGCGCTGCTTCTTATGATAAGAGAAACCAGAAAGTTGCTATCGCCTTCTGCAGGCTTATGGAAGCCGCGGGATACAAGGTTGGTATACTTGGTGCTGAAGAAGCATGCTGTGGTGACTCGGCCATGAGGGCGGGTAACGAATACCTGTTCCATGCCCTGGCAACACAGAACCTCGAGACCTTCAAAGCTTACGGTGTGAAGAAGATAGTGACAACCTGTCCACACGGGTATAACGTTCTTAAAAAGGAATATCCCAAGTTCGCCAGGGTGGGTGTTGACTCAAACGGTGAGCCCCTTGAATGCGATTACGAGGTGTATCATCACACCGAGATAATAATGGACATGATAAAAGCAGGTACCATCAAGCTTACCGGTGAACTGAGTGAAAAGATCACCTATCATGATTCATGTTTCCTTGGAAGGTACAACGAGATATATGAACAGCCAAGGGATATAATAAAGGCCATTCCCGGAACCGAGTACGTTGAAATGAGCAGGCATCACAAGAGAAGCTTCTGCTGCGGTGCCGGTGGTGGACGAATGTGGATCGAAGAGCACCTGGGTACCCGGGTGAACCAGTTCAGGACAAAGGATGCCCACGCTACCGGCGCAACGAAGATCGGCACGGCGTGTCCCTTCTGTCTCACCATGCTCTCTGATGGGGCGACGGAACTGGAGATCGAAAACCTGCAAACCTTTGACCTGGCAGAGTATGTGCTCAACGCCATGGAAAATAAATAACCAGATCACAACTCGCCCCCGTCGGTATACGCCTTCGGGGGCGAGTCGCTATAAACAAAATCATTAAATAGAAGGAGTGATTCAATGGATAGCAGCATGTTGTTTTACATTGCACCAATCGGATCCCTTTTTGCTTTGCTCTTCGCGTATGTTTTTTATAAAATGATGATGAAGGCAGATGAAGGGAACGAAACAATGGTGGAAATCGCCACCCATGTTAGAGAGGGGGCGTACGCGTATCTTTACAGGCAGTATAAGGTAGTAACACTTGTATTTATTGTGTTACTGGTTATACTTGGAACACTGGCCTGGTTTGGTGTACAGAACCCGTTTGTACCGTTTGCCTTTTTAACCGGTGGTTTTTTCTCGGGTCTCTGTGGTTACCTGGGAATGAAAACTGCCACACAGGCTTCAGGCAGAACAGCGCAGGGCGCGTCACAGTCGCTGAATGCAGGTCTGAAAGTTGCTTTCAGATCAGGTGCTGTTATGGGCCTTGTTGTTGTTGGTTTTGGTCTTCTTGACATTTCCCTCTGGTACGTAGTTCTGAATTACCTCTACGACAATAACGTATGGAACCTGAGTGCAAACCTGGTTGAGAAAGTTGGTATCGCGGGTGGTGTATTTGACATGAGCCTTATAGCTGGCGCCGAGTTTGAAAAAGCCAAGCTGGTTGAGATCACTACCACCATGATCACATTCGGTATGGGTGCGTCAACCCAGGCCCTGTTTGCCCGTGTTGGCGGGGGTATCTACACCAAGGCTGCTGATGTTGGTGCTGATCTGGTAGGTAAGGTTGAGGCCGGAATTCCCGAAGACGATCCACGAAACCCTGCTACCATCGCTGATAACGTTGGCGACAACGTTGGTGATGTTGCCGGTATGGGTGCAGACCTGTATGAATCATACTGTGGTTCTATCCTGGCTACTGCCGCACTTGGTGCAGCGCTGCCGGTTGCCATGGGTGGCGGTGTAACCGCGGTTGTTGCGCCGATGATCGTTGCCGGTCTTGGTATTCTTTTCTCAATCATGGGTATCTTCGCGGTTAGAACTAAAGAAGACGCCTCGATGAAGAACCTTCTGAAATCCCTGAACATCGGTATATGGGGATCTTCACTGCTGGTTCTGGTTGCACTGGCAGTGCTTGCCCATGTTGAGATTATTACCTGGGGTATATTTGGCGCGGTTATAGCCGGTCTTGTTGCCGGTCTGGTTATCGGTCAGGCTACCGAGTATTATACATCTGACGAATACTCGCCAACACAGGGTATCGCGAAACAGGCACAGATGGGACCCGCAACTACCATCATTGACGGGTATGCTACCGGTATGTATTCAACCGGTATCCCTGTTGTTACTATTGTTATCGGTATCATCGTTGCCTATGGTATATCCGGTGGATTTACCGAGATGTCTATGGGTCTTTACGGTATAGGTTTTGCTGCCGTGGGTATGCTTTCAACACTTGGTATCACCCTTGCAACTGACGCTTACGGCCCCATTGCTGATAATGCAGGTGGAAACGCCGAGATGAGCGGACTTGATCCGCAGGTTCGTGAAAGAACAGACGCGCTTGATATGCTGGGCAACACAACAGCGGCAACCGGTAAAGGTTTTGCTATCGGTTCTGCAGCGCTTACCGCCCTGGCTCTTCTGTCAGCATACATCGAAGAAGTAAAACTCTGGCTTGGAAAACTTGCCGGACAGGGTTTCTTCGAAGTTGGCAAGATCAAGTTCTACAATGTTCTTCCTGAAGGCGTGGTGGCAGGCAAGTATGATGTGGTTGTACATGGTGCCGAGATCTCGGACTTTGTACGTGCATATGATTTAACCCTGATGAACCCACTGGTTCTCTGTGGTATTTTTCTTGGCGCCATGATGGCTTTTGTTTTCAGCGCCATGACCATGAAGGCAGTTGGCCGTGCGGCCGGCGCGATGGTTGAAGAAGTTCGCCGACAGTTCAAGGAAAAGCCTGGTATCATGGAAGGCACAGAGAAACCTGATTACGCACGTTGCGTTGCCATTTCAACCAGGGGCGCGCAGAGGGAGATGATCCTTCCTTCACTGATAGCCATTATCGTGCCTGTACTTACCGGTCTTGTACTGGGTGTTGCAGGTGTTATGGGTCTTCTGGTTGGTGGACTTACCGCAGGTTTTACCCTTGCCATTACAATGAATAACGCTGGTGGGGCATGGGACAATGCCAAGAAGTTCATCGAGAAAGGAAACTACGGTGGAAAGGGTTCAGATGCTCATCATGCCGGTGTTATCGGCGATACGGTGGGTGATCCTTTCAAGGATACTTCCGGACCTTCACTGAACATTCTTATCAAGCTCATGACCATGGTATCTGTTGTATTTACCGGTGTTGTAGTTAAATTCTCACCGGTAATCGGCAACTGGCTGGGCTTCTAATTAAATAGACTATTTACTGTCTTATTGTATAAAGGGGGGTGCATTAATTGTACCCCCCTTTTTTAATGGGAAAAACTCATCAAAGAATTCATATCTGTAAGCCCGGCTTGTTTGTTCTTCAGACCGCATAACTCAATACTAATTATCAGTACGCAATTTATATCACGCTGAGGCGCAGAGACGTAGAGGAATGGAGCAAAAAATCTTCGCGATCCCCGTGTCTATGGGTGTGCCCATTATTGTTGTTTTACTTAACAGGTTTTATTCCAGGAATTCCGGAATGAGTGTAAAAATATTGCTCTAAGAAAGGGGGTGTGAGGACGATACTAAAAGATAAGGAATACTATACCCCGGGGCATGAAAATGAGAAAAATAGTATATGTAATGGCCACGATGCTGCTGCTTGGCGGGGCATCGGATAAATCGTTCCAATTTTACTGGGATATCCCCAGTAATGACCGCCTTGAAGTGATGAATACGGCAACCGTGAATTACCTGGAAAATAGTGGACTGAAAAGGGTTTACCAGGAGAGAAATATAATAGACCTTACCTGTTACAAAAGGGACAACGGAAAGCAGTTTGTGAAGGGCAGGTTTTCAGTGTACCGCAGGGATACGCGGGAAGAAATGTTTCGGCTTGACGAAAAATATGATGCCGATTTTGCCATTACCGAAAGGGGATATTACGTGGTGCCGGAGGATCATTACATGCCGAATTTCAGGCATGTGCCGATGTTCCCCGCAAAAGAAATTCAGGTGGGTGAAAAGTGGAAGGCACCTGTGCATATCAAGATGAATAATTTCTCCATACCCCTCTTGCTGGTGCTGGAGGCAACCTATTTATTTAGCGAAGTAAAGGAGATAGATAGCAAAAATATTGCGATAATTACATATGCTATACCCATTAATAAAAACCTTGCTGCGAAAAAAGTTCCGCCTGATGTTCCGATGAAAATATCGGGACAGTATACCGGCACTTTGCAGTGGGATATAACCGAAAATAAGCCTGTTGAGTCGGAGAACAGGTATAACATAATGATGCTCTTCAGACATAAAAGAACAGGCAGCAGTATAGAATTCAGAATGGATATAAAGGAGCAATACGCGTTATACAATAATGTAAGCAGCGACGAAAAAGAAAAACAGAAACAGGATCTTATCGATGAAATTCCTGAAGATAGCGGTATCACCGTTGATGATGAAAATCGAGGACTTGTGTTGCGCCTTGCTGAAATACTGTTTTCATTTGACAGGTTTACATTAAGGGATGAGGCGAAAGAGAGTCTTGAAAAGATCACTGGAATAATAAAAAGGAAATATCCAGACAGGGAGATAATCGTAGAAGGTCATACGGATAATATAGGTGGAAGGGAATACAACCAGAAGCTTTCTGAGAAAAGGGCACAGTCGGTGGCAGAATATCTTGGTGAACGGCTGGGGCATGATAAAATATCTTTCAGGGGCCTTGGTCAGCAGCAGCCAATCGCTGATAATGGCACAAAGGAAGGCAGGCAGAAAAACCGCCGGGTTGAAATTATTATAAAGCTTAATTGATTGACTGGAGAAGGCAAAATGTTTGAAGCGCTGATGCTTGTATGTTTCGGAGCGTCATGGCCCGCGTCAATATACAGGGCCGTGAAAGTAAAGAGGGTTGATGGGAAATCAGTATACTTTTTGTGGCTTATATTCAGCGGTTATATGTTCGGCTTCATTAATAAAATTACCGGGAATACCGACTGGGTGACATTGTTTTACGTGGCAAACGCCTGTATGGTGTTTACGGATATTATACTGTATTACAGGTACAGCAGAATGGCGAAGAAGGCAGCGGTTACATAATACGCTGGTTCATGATATCCAGGGCGGGGAGAAAAGTATTGTAAACTTTGTACCCTCCTCAGTATTGAATGTCAGGGTCCCGTTGAGTTGCTTTACAAGAGTTTCAACAAGAATCATGCCAAGGCTCTGATCTCTTCTTAGAAATGATTCTTCTGATATACCGATGCCGTTATCAGCAACTATAAGCTGGATATCTTCATCATCGGTATTCCGCAATGATACGGTGATTACCCCCTCCCTGCCATCCGGGAAAGCGTGCTTGATAGCGTTTGAAATGAGTTCATTCAAGATAAGTCCGCATGGTATTGCCGTGTCGATATCAAAATGCTGTACGTCAATATCAGTTGACAACTTGATACGGTCCATGTCTGCCTGGTACGTGTTATACAGGGACAGGGCCAGGTCTCGGATGTATTCACCAAGTTCAATATGGGTGTAATCTTTGCTTTGATACAGCTTTTCGTGGATAAGGGCCATAGATCTTATTCGTGACTCAATATCCCTGAATACACTGATCATCATGTCATCCTTCCTGTATCCTGCCTGCAGGTGCAGCATACTTGAGATGAGCTGCATGTTGTTTTTTACCCGGTGATGAATTTCTTTTAACAATACATTTTTTTCTTCAAGTGATCGGCGCACCTGTTCGGCTATTTCCCTGTCCCTGGTAATATCGTGAAGTATTGCCACTTTTGCATTTTCACCCTGCCAGCGGGAAGGTATAAATGTTAATTCAAAATAGCGTATGGAACCGTCAGGCAGTGACAGGGAAATTTCTTCCTGGTTTTCATTCAGATGTACCGGCAATGGTTCCTGCAGCATGTTTTCAACTGAATCGCCGAAAAGATTTTCAGCGGCCGGGTTAATATATTGCACTTCACCGGCACTGTTGAGCACAATAATGGCGTCATGGCTGCTTGTTATTATATTCAGAAAATTATTTTTTGACTGCAGCAGGTTTTCCTGGTACATCTTTCGCCTGGTTATATCATCCTGAATAGAGATAAAATTTGTTATCTCACCCGTGCTGCTTCGCACGGGGGCGATTGAAACATTCTCCCAGAAGAGTGTGCCGTCCTTCTTCTTGTTGAGTATTTCTCCTTTCCAGACTCTGCCGCTTCGAATAGTTTCCCACATGTTCTTAAAAAAATCACTGGTGTGATAGTTGGAATTGAGTATTTTTACGTCGCTGCCTGTTGCCTCGTCGCTGCTGTAACCGGTCATGCTGGTGAAGGCGGGATTGACGTATTGAATTGTGCCATTTGTATCGGTAACGATAATGACGCTTGATGCGTAGGTAATGGCGGTGGATAGAAGATGTATTCTTTCTTCTTTATCCCTGAGGTCGGTAATATCGGTAATGATACCGACTATCCCTTCGGGATTGCCTTTTGTATCGTAGAACAGGGATTTGTTCAGCAGCAAATGTATTGACTCATTATTGCCGGAAAGGGGGTAATCAATCTCTAAAACCTGTGATTTACGTGTTTTAATAAGTTCGCCATCACTATCGTGTATAAGCTGGGCGTACTCAGGGGCTAAATCTTTAAATGTTTTCCCGATAACCTGGTC
>CAZAOK010000017.1:7255-20810 GCA_964486725.1 uncultured Leptospiraceae bacterium | reverse complement strand
CCTGCCGAAAGGAGTAACAGGGCATCTACCTGGGATTGTACGGGTATGACTGTAGCGTTGTGTTGCTGCTTCAGAAGGATATCATGAATAATGTCACCTTCCTGGCAGAGAACTTTTTTTCCTGCCAGTTCCCTGAATGAAAGTATTGCATGTGTATCGTTACGTATATAGATTACGTGGCCAACAATGGTATGAGGTATGGAAAAATCCACTTCCCGGTCACGTTTGGCAGAGTAGAACATACCGGCAAGAATATCTATATGGCCATTTTCAAGGTTGTTGCGGGCTGTACTCCAGGGTGCCAGTGATATGGAAATCCTTATATCCATCTCGCGTGCAACGGCCCGTACCAGGTCGATATTAAAACCGTCGGGATTGCCGTCATCGTTATTATATTCATAGGGGGGATAATTGCTGTCACCACTAACCAGGTATGTTTTGTCCTGGTTGGCAAGGAGCATTGACCATGGCAGCAGTAAAATGATGGATATTTGTATTGATAAGAGGATTATTTTCATTGTTTATAATTGGGCTACTCTCTGGGTACGTTTCGTAAAACGCTTTAACTCGTTTTTAAATAAGTCAGATATTTCCCTGATTTCGCTGTACTTTTTTATGACAAAGAATGCCTTTATGGCGTCTTTAATTTTTGATTCGTCATTAAGATCTGCAAGCTGTCCCTGTGAAGCGGTAAATCCGGCGTCACAGTTGGCGAATATGCCGCGTATGATGCTTTCGGCGTTTTGATCGTGTTTCACCAGGCGAAGACCGGTTTTCATATGGATGTTTTTCAGGATCAACGCGATTAACGTTAACACTTTTCTGCCGCGGGTGGCTTCAATATCACGCTGCATTTTTTCAAATGCCTTTAAAATGGCATCGTTTTTTTCTTTTATGGTGTGTATCAGTTCACCTTTTTCCTCGGATGGAAGCTTATTAAAAGCGGGATTATGATGGGGATAGGCTACTTTAAGATAGGCAGGTGAGAGCATGATTCTGCCGCAGAGTGAATCATTGATGCTTTCACCATCCAGCAATGGCTGTAAATCCGAGGTGGTTACTTCAAGCAGTGAAGATTTTTCGGTAACCGGTCCTTCAAGCTTCAGGTTTTTGATAACCTGATGCAGATTCTTACTTTCATCTGTTGAGGAACGAAAAAAATAGTCATTCAGTATCATTTTTAACATGGTATCAGCAGATCCCCCGGCATCCGGATCCTCGTCAAGACTGATGACGATATCGATCAGGTTGTTGAAGGTTTCGATCCGGGTGGTTTTCATGGTTCCTTTCCTGGAAAAAATGATGGAGGTTTATAACCTCTACTGAGTATAGTGAGGACGGCATAAAAAGGCAAACAGAAAAAAAATACATATTCTTGCTTACGCGCGGGCCTTTACGTCAGTGTGAAGATCATTGTGAATTCCAAGGGTATAATACCGGTAACCGATACCCCCCACCATGGCACCATTATCGGTACACAAGAGGGGTGAAGGAATTATAATGTTTTCATCATCATTTTTGGTATCATTGAGCAGTTCACGCAATCTTTCGTTGGCCGCCACACCCCCGGCCACAACTATTGTGTTGATGTGATGGCGGCGGGCGATTGTAAACACACGCCTGGCAAGTATTTCAAGGGCCCTTTCCTGAAAACTCCATACTATTTCAGCGGTGTCGGCATCCGGATTCTGCCGGATATAATTTACCACCGCGGTCTTGATGCCGCTGTATGAGAACCTTGTGTCGTGGGGGCCGGTGTCAGCAAGAATTTTTGGGAAAAGCTGCTTTTTAATCCTGGCAGTGCGGGCAATCCTTTCAATATGTGGACCGCCCGGGTATCCCAGGTTTAAAAACTTTGAAACCTTGTCATAGGCTTCGCCCACCGCGTCATCCACCGTTTTTCCAATCAATTCATAATCATTTGGGGCCTTCACAATGTATATGGCGGTGTTTCCCCCTGATACCAGCAGCCCCACAAAGGGATAGGCAGGATTTTTCTGTTCGAGAAAGGGGGCATAAAGGTGTGCTTCAAGATGATTCACACCGATAAAGGGAATTTTATGAACGAAGGATATAGCCTTTGCGGATTGTACCGCGATAAGAAGGGAACCCACCAGGCCGGGACGCCGGGTGGCGGCCACGTAATGGAGATCTGAAAAGCTGATTTTCGCGTCATCAAGGGCTTTTTGAATAAGACCATTAATGACCTCAAGATGTGCCCGTGAGGCAATCTCGGGTACAACGCCGAAATATTCGCCATGAAGATCAACCTGGCTGAATATTTCATGTGAGAGTATCTCGCTGCCGTTTTTAACAACGGCAGCAGAGGTCTCGTCACATGAACTTTCCAGCCCAAGTCCCAGGATGGAAGTATTATGATTCATCAATAATCTTTACAGCTTCCCGTAGCTGCCTGTCAAACTCAAGGTCGTACACCGGATGTTTTGATACGCCGGATAACTCGTTTTTCAAGACGTAATCTGCTGTCTTGTCGGAGAGTTTAATACCATGCTTCTTGACGAACTGGTAAAATTCTTTTCGTGTAGTTTCGTTATATGTGTTGTGACTGTCGGAAAATTTATCCAGCAGTTTTTTCTTCATCAGTATGTTGATCTGCTTTTGCTCTTCACTGCTTATAACATCTGAATCAACCTTGTAATCCGGTTTAATGCCTTTACCATGTATGGACATACCCGAAGGAGTATAGTACTTGGCTATGGTAAGAGAAACACCCACGTTCTCGTTAAGGTTGAAGAATTTTTGCACCGATCCCTTGCCGAATGTTTTTTCACCGAGCAGTTTCGACCGATTATTGTCCTGCATGGCACCGGAAAATATTTCTGACGCGGAAGCGCTTCCCCTGTTTGTTATCACGATTATTTTCCCACTGAAAAGGGGATCGTTCTCCGAATCATACTTCCGTATAGAGCCGGTACCTTTTCTTCCCCGTGTGGATACGATCTCCATACCCTTGTCCAGGAACATGTCAGATATGGTAATGGCACCGTCAAGTAATCCACCGGGATTCCACCTCAGGTCAATTATGAGCTTATTGATGTTCTTCTTGTTGAAATCCTTAAGGGCTTCACGAATATCATTGGGGGTGTTCTCGCTGAAAAGTGATACCTTAAGGTAACCGGTGTCGGTGTCTTGTATTACATCATATTTAACGGTTTCGATTTTAATGGGTGCCCGCTCCATTTCAATATCAAGCAGCTCATCGTATCCTTCCCGTTTTATTGAAAGGGTAACGTCTGTGGCAGGTTTCCCCCTGATCAGCTTTATGATATCACTGAGATCTTTATCCTTGATCTCGGTTCCGTTAACTTTTATAATGGTATCACCTGCCTGTATCCCCGCCTTCATTGCCGGGGTGCCATCAATTGGGGAGATAACCACGATCTGACCGTCTTTTACGGATATCTCGATTCCTACCCCCACAAACTCCCCGGTGGTTTCTTCTTTCAGCTCGTTAAACGCTTTCTCATCAAGGAACCGTGAAAAGGGATCATCCAGCGAGGCGATCATGCCCCTGATAGCGCCGTAAAACAGATCTTTAGTGCCCGGCACATCTACGTAGTCAGTCTTGATTATCTGGTATACCTTGTGAAAATAATCAAGATACCTGTGAGGCGGTTCGGCAGCCGTGGCAGAGAAGGAGATATTCACACCGGCAAACATGCCGATAAGAAATGCCACCACAATGAAATGAACGGTTCTTTCTTTAAATAATTTCTTCATGTTACTCACCTGTTATTCGTAAAAAATTGTCCTGTATTTATCCGGGTGCTGCTCTTTCATGTACGCCATGAATGTATCTGTCTGTATGTTGTACTCCCGGAGCACGCTCTCAAGAATATTTTTTCTCTGAGCGGCTGATTGTTTCTCATCAAAACTTTCCTTGAATTCCCGGGTAAGATATTCCTTCCAGATCATGGTAAACTGGTCATCGGTAATATTCTGCGGGGCACATCCAAGAATCAACATACAGAATATGCAGGCCGTGGTTATAATTTTTTTCATTGATACGTCCTCTCTTGCTCCTAACTTGTATACGTGGTATTGCCCGCAACTTTGTTACAGGCAGGTGTATGGTATGGTACCGGAGTATACTGTCAATTATATACTTTGTATAATACTTTTTTCGGCTCATTCCCGTATCACCTCACTGTCATTCCCGCGAAGGCGGGAATCCATTCTGTTACAGCAACCCGTCAAATAGATCAAGCCAGCCGGGATTCTCTTTCTCTATTAGATTTATTTTCCACTGGCGGTTCCACTTTTTCAACTGCTTTTCACGAATGATAGCTTCGTTAACATCATTAAAGACCCCTTTTTTCTATTGCTGCAGTATCTTCCTGGCGAAATCCGTGAGAATGCGGGCGGTCAGCCCCCAGATCTCGTAACCCTCGTACATATAATGATACACGTTGTAGGTGTTCCCCTGGTATTCCATCAGCTGGCATTTATCATACTTTTCGTCCCTGAAAATCTGAAGTGGTACCTCAACGATAGACTCGATTTCTCCAGGGTTTAATAAATACTCGTAAGGATGGGTGATTACCCCCACAAAGGTTGAAACATGGAAACCAAAAATAGAAATAAAGTGATCAAATTCGCCCAGCACTTCGATATGACCGGGAAGGATTCCCACTTCTTCGTATGTTTCCCGAAGGGCGGTCTCAAGGAGGGTAGTGTCTCCTTCTTCAAAGCTCCCCCCGGGAAAGGAAACCTCTCCCTTATGGGTGGCAACCGTTGTGGTTCTTCGGGTAAGAAGGATATGGGCGCTGCCTTCCCTGTTTAAAATAAGCATCATTACCGCGGATGGTCTGAATTCAGGCTTTACGATTGTGCGTACACCAAGCTGTCCCAGCTTTTCACTGATTTCTTGTTTAAATTTTGAGAAGTCGCCATCACTTGAGAATTGCAGATTCATACAGGTCTCCACTGTAGATGTCATTTACAACGATAAGGGGAAAATTGACAATTTCCAGCCTGTAAACTGCCTCCGGGCCCAGTTGGGGAAACGCGATAAGTTCAGATGAGACTGTCTTCGTGTGCAAAAAAGCGGCGGCCCCGCCGTAAGTGGCGAAGTATACCCCTCCCCATTGCACCAGCTGCTTCCTCACCAGGGGGGAGCGCTTTCCCTTTCCAATAAATCCCCGTATGCCTGCTTCAAGCATTATGCCGGTGAAAGGATCCATCCTGTAGGAGGTGGTAGGCCCCACCGCACCGATGACTTTACCCGGGGGGGTGGGGCTGGGGCCCGCGTAATAGATAACCTGGCCGCGGGGATCAAAAGGTAAAGGCTTTCCGGCTTTCAGCAGTTTCTGAAATTCCAGGTGGGCCCGGTCACGGGCGGTGTATATGGTTCCTGACAGGGCCGCCATGGTGCCGCTTTTCAGGTTTTCAATTGTCTGCTGGTCAAGTGGGGTGTGTATCTCTACCGGTTTCATAGTATGGTACCCCGGTAACGCAGGGAGTGACAATTGAGGTTCAGTGCCACCGGCAGTGTGGCGATATGGGTGGGGGCCTCTTTTATAAACACGGCGGCAGCGGTATTTCTGCCGCCGAAACCCAGGGGGCCCACCCCCGTGTCATTTATCCCGCGCAAAATCTTTTCTTCAAGTTTTCGGTAATAGTCTACCGGGTGAGAGGTGCCGGGCTCTCTGAGTACAGCCTTTTTCGCGTTGACCATGGCAGCGTCGGCAGTGCCGCCGATGCCTACACCAAGAAAAAGGGGGGGACAGGGATTGGGACCGGCATCCTGCACTGTTTGTACAATATATTCAATAATTTCATCTTCTGAGGCGGTTGGCCGGAACATGTTGAGAGCGGACATGTTTTCTGAACCTCCCCCTTTCAGGTATACGGTAATGCCCAACCTGTCTCCCGGAACCATGTCAACATGTATGAATGAAGGAGTATTTGTATTCGTATTGACCCGTTGCAGTGGGTCAGCAACGATGGATTTACGCAGGTAGTATTTCTCATAGGCGAGGGCTACCGCCCCGTGAATGGCATCGTTAAGCGGCTCACCTTCGATGATAACCTGCTGCCCGATTTCCAGGAATACCACCACTGACCCGCAGTCCTGGCACAGTGGCAGCTGTGTTGCCGCGGCGATGTCGTCGTTGAGAATCAGGGTGTCAAGGGTTTGCCGTGCTATCTCCGAATCTTCGGTGTCACGCATTTGTATAAAGGTTTTACGGGTTTCAGGATGCAGTTGAAAACTTGCCCCGTGAATAAGCTGCACGATCGCATCCCTGATGAGAGTGGTATTGATAATACGTGAATCTCTCATCGGCCGGCTATTGTCCGCTCTCCATGGTCTTGATATATTCATCCCAGGTCTGTTCGATCTCTTTCGCGGTTTCAGGATCAAGTATCTCAATAACGAAACCGGCGTGGATGATTACCTTATCGTTAAGCTTTACTTCGGGGGTGAGGGATACATCGATGGTTTTCTCTACACCCATGGATTCGGCGACGGCCTTGTTGCCTTCTATTTTTGTAATGGTCATTGGAATTGCCAGACACATGATGGTTCTCCTGTTGTTAACATATTCTCGGCAGCTGCTCTTCGATAAGCAGCGGCAGCATACGGTTTCCACCCACACGGGTGGTTATATAGGCGCTTCCGGTATAATCACCGGTTATCTCGCCGATAATGGCGGCGTATTTCCCCTCGGGAATTTTTTTCATCTCTTCCACGATTGCGGGTGCATCCTTACCGTCAGCGATGATTACAACTTTTCCCTCATTGGCGATGTAGAGGGGGTCGATTCCCAGCAGTTCGCTTACCCCGCGAACCTCATCGTGTACGGGAAGTGAATTTTCAATAAGTTTAGCACCAAATGGGCGGTCTTTCGTAATTTCGTTGAGAACCGAGGCAACCCCTCCCCTGGTAGCGTCACGCATGAACCTGATGCTTGAGGGGTATGACTGTATAACCTGCCTGATAAGCATATTCAGGGGAGCACAATCAGAGGACAGCCCCTTTGAGAAACTCAACTTGTTGCGCTCTGCCATGACGGCGGTGCCGTGATCACCGATAAAACCGTTGATGATGATGGCATCTCCAGGTAGAATATCATGGCGCTGGGGGGGTGAAGTAAAAACACCGATACCCGCGGTGTTGATATACATTTTATCACCCTTGCCCCTGGGCACCACCTTGGTGTCACCGGTAACGATGGAAACGCCGGCATAATCAGCGGCAGACCGCATGGATTGCAGCACACGTCTCAATTCATCAAGGGGCAGGCCTTCTTCAAGTATGATGCTGCAGCTGAGATACAGGGGTTCTGCACCCATTACGGCAAGGTCGTTCACCGTGCCGTTTACCGCAAGTGAACCGATGTTCCCGCCGGGAAATTCAATGGGGGTTATGGTGTAACTGTCGGTGGTGAAAGCGATTTGCCGGCCGGGTAACTGCAGTATTGCGGAATCGTCCAGCTGAATGCTTTCGCTGCCGAGGGTTTCCCGTATAGTATCGTGTATGAGATCATTCATCAATTTCCCGCCACTGCCGTGGCCGGGTAAAATGGTATCAGGCATGTTTATCTCCCGTATTTGTAGTATGCGGCGCAGGGACCCTCGGTTGACACCATGCAGGGGCCTATAGGATGTTCAGGGTTGCACCCCTTGCCGAACAGTGGACATTCGGTGGGCAGAATCAAACCCCTGAGAAGATCACCGCACCTGCAGCCGGGATGTTCTTTCGGTTCGGGTATGTCCACGGTGAATTTTCTGGTGGCATCAAAATCGGCATATTCATCTTTCAGCAGCAGGCCGCTGCCGGGAATAACCCCTATGCCACGCCACTCTGAATCACCGGCGTCAAACACTGAATATATCATGTCCATGGCGTGCTGATTGCCCCCGTCACGGACAACCCGGGTATACTCGTTGAGTACATGGGGTTTGTGTTCACTGATCAGGGTAAGCAGAAGCAATGTACCCTTGAGAAGGTCGTGGTCGTCAAACCCGGTGACTACCGCCGGCTTGTTGTACTCAGAACCCAGAAACTTCCAGGCGTTGGTGCCGATTACGGCACTCACATGACCCGGCAGGATGAACCCGTCTATGTTCACCTCTTCGGCATCAAGCAGGGCCTTTACCGCGGGTACCGTCAGCTTATTGCCGGGCAAAAGGCTGAAGTTTTTCAGGTTCTGTTCCCTGGCCTGTCGCACCGTTACCGCCTCGGTTGGAGCGGTGGTTTCAAACCCTACGCTTAGAAACACAACTTCACGGTTGGGGTTCTGACGGGCGATATCCAGGGCGTCGATCGGTGAATACACCACTTCGACACGGGCACCCCCCGCGCTTTCCCGGGCAAGAGAACTGTATGACGAAGGCACCTTCACCATGTCGCCGAAGGTGGCGATGATACAGTCTTTCTGAGCGGCAAGGGCTATGGCGTGATCAAGGTAGTGGTTGGGTGTAACGCACACCGGGCATCCGGGGCCGTCAACCAGCCGCAGTCGTGGTGGAAATATGTCTTTTACGCCGGTTCTAAAATACTCCGTGGTATGCGTTCCGCATACTTCCATTATACATATATCAGAATCAATTTGATATTGTTTCAGTTTTTCAGCGTCATGCGCCAGTACATGTTCATTGGTCATTTAAGAAGCTCCCTGGCGATGGCTATTTGTCCCACTGCCATACATCCGTCGTTAAAAGGTATTTTTCGCGGCATAAGTATGTCAAACGCTTTTTTGCGTAATCCGCTTGAGATGAGGGAAAGAAGCAGTCTGTTATGAAAGACTCCGCCGCTCAGGGTTACGGTGTTGATCTTGTATTTCTCACGCAGCATAGTGGCCACGTGTACGGTGGTGGCGGCGATGCATTGATGAAAAAAGAGGGCGGTATCAGTAATGCTGTGCCCGTTTTGATGAAGGTCGTATACCATCCTGATAAGGTTAGGTGTGTTAATGATCATGGTGTCATTTTCATCTGACACGGGAATGAGGGTGCTCTCTCCCATTGTGCCGCTGCCTTTATGCGCTGCTTCTTCTAAAAGCTGCGCGGCTTCAGCTTCGGCAGTCACGTGATGGCGTATGCCAAGAATGCTTGAGACCCCGTCAAAGATTCGTCCGATACTGCAGGTGAGGGGTGAGTTGATATTATGTTCAAGTATTTCAAGCACCATGTTTCGCTGCTCCATGGTGGCGTATACATCCCTGTCATCACCAAGGGCTGACCTGAGAAGGGACAGGCCGATTTTCCACACGTCACGTATGGCGCTTTCTCCACCGGGCAGGGGGAAGTTCTCGTAATGGGCCGCCCTGGTAAAGTTCTTCTTGTCAGCTATGAGAAATTCGCTTCCCCATAATGTGCTGTCGGTGCCGTACCCGGTGCCGTCATAGGCAATGCCGATGACAGGCTGGTTAACATTGTGCTCTTCAAGGTTGGCGGCGATATGGGCATGATGATGCTGAACTTTCATGTGGGTGATGCCCTGTTGTGACAGTTCATCGGCGAACATGGTGGTATAGTAGCCCGGGTGAAGATCAGATACAACGGTGCCGGGCCTGAAGTCGAATATTTTTTTGAAATGATCTATAGCAGACCGGTACAGCTGATTTCCCCATGGAGTTTCAAGGTCACCCAGGTACTGGCTGAGTATAATGTAATTGTCTTTTGCCAGGGCGAAGCTGTTTTTCAGGTCTCCCCCAGTTGCAAGAATTTGTGACTGTGAATGTTCGGTGAGAAATGGGGCGGGTACAAATCCCCGTGAGCGGCGAATGAAAAAGGGCTGTTCATCCACCACGTACATGACGCTGTCATCTGAGTGAGCGGTGATTTCCCTGTTATACATAACAAAGTAATCGGCGAAGGACGAGAGGCGTGTCAGCGCGTCCTCGTTCCTGTAGATAATGGGCTCATCGGTTACATTGCCGCTGGTCATTACAAGGACAAGATCAGGGTCTTTTTCGAAAAGCAGGTGCTGAAAGGGGGTGTAAGGAAGCATGATGCCTGTCCAGGTAATGCCCGGTGAAACCAGGGGGCTTACGTGTCCTTCTCCCCTGTCTTTAAGCAATACAATGGGACGTTCCCTGCTTAAAAGAAGTTTCTCCTCGGCGGGTGAAACACGGGTGAGCTTATCGGCTGTTTCAATTGAGCCGGTCATCAGGGCAAAGGGTTTAAATGGACGCCCCTTTCTTTGACGAAGGAGTTCTACCGGGTGATCGTTGGTTGCATCCGCGGCGAGATGAAACCCTCCCACTCCCTTGATGGCAACCACGCGGCCTTCTTTCAGAAGGCGCAGGGTGTGTTGTATGGTTTCATCTATATTTTCAGTAACGGGCGTGCCGTTACTGTCCGCCAGAAAAACGCGGGGGCCGCATACGGGGCAGGCATTGGGCTGGGTATGAAACCTCCTGTCCCGGGGGTCACGGTATTCTTTTTCGCACCGGGGGCACATGGGAAAATCTTTCATGGATGTGCCCGGCCTGTCATAGGGTATGTCGAATATAATGCTGAAACGGGGGCCGCAATGGGTACAGGTGATAAAAGGATACTGATGACGACGGTCATCGGGATTAAAGAATTCATTCATGCACGCGTCACACACCGCCGCGTCAGGGGGGATAAAGGCCGAGCGGATGCTTGATGATGTACTTTGTTCAATTGAAAATGTTGTCAACCCTCGGGGTGTGTGGGTAGAGGATGTCACGGACTGAATATCAGCCAGGGGAGGCGGGTCGTTCTGTAAGCTGGTGACTAACTGATCGATGCTGCCCGCGTCTCCTTCCAGGTGTATGAGCACCCCCTCCGTGTCATTATGCACGGAGCCCGCAAGACCATGGGCATGGGCAAGCCTGTACACATGGGGCCTGAATCCCACACCCTGAACGATTCCCCTGATTCGTATAATTCTATGTTCTTTCATGGTATGTTAATTGTAGCACAAGATTGTATTCAGGCATAAAGTTGCACCGATAACTGTATATTTGCTTGACGATAAAATGTAATTGTATATAGTCGTCAAAATTAATTTATTGTCGACAGATACTTTTTTTGCAAGTATATTGGCAATAATGTTTTAAATGCAGAAGAAACATCGTTCATCCATATTGTAGATTTAATATATTGAATATGTGGATATTCGATTGACAAAAATGCCATCTTCATAGATGATTGAACCCCGTTGCAGCTTCATTGTTGTTCTTTGAATAGGTACATTATTATCTTCGCGTGTTTTTTCCCATTTCCGGTTTTTGTTGTAACCGGACGTGTGGGGAATGATATATACTGTTTTCAGGGAGGTAAAAGGGTGAAGGGTAAAATTGTATTTGCCGGTCTGGGTATCCTGGTGATATTTCTCTGCAGCATTGGCTGTAAAGAAGGAACCACCTCGATCAATCCCAGTCCTACCGACGTTGTCACTATTACTAAAATTACAAGTGAAGAAAAAGCTCAATTGTTGTATGTGAAAATGCCCCACAACCTGCATGAAGAAGCGGGTGTTGAATGTATTACCTGTCATCACAAGAGAGACAATCCTGCCAGGGTAAAGGTGTGTGCCGAATGTCATTCTAATGAAAAGGGTGACGAGATTTTACATACATTCTGTATTGAGTGCCACACGAACTCTGAAGAAGGGCCTACAAAGTGTGACGAATGTCACAAGTACGGGAAAAAAATTGAGTTGCAGGACTTGCGCTGACAGCGCGGGCAGGGTGCAGGGTATGGAAAGAACGTTGATACTGGGTGTGGGAAATATTTTGCAGAAGGATGATGGTATTGGTGTATTCGTGGTAAATCAACTGCGTGAATCGGGTATTCAACTGCCCGGGAATGTGGATATTGTGGATGGTGGTACAGCCGGCCTTGATTTGATCCCCATCATGTACGATTATGACCGGATAATTATTATCGATGCGCTGAAGGTTGCCGATCATCCTGGAAGCGTGTACCGTTTTACACCGGAGTATCTTCTTTCATCATCGTCCCGTGTGTCCCTTCATGAAATTGGTATAAGTGAAATATTGAATATGCTGAAAATTCAGGGTGCCAGTCCCGAGGTGGAAATTATCGGTATTGTTCCTGAAGATATTGAAACGCTTGAAATCGCTATCAGTCCTGCCGTGGCGAATGCTGTTCCAGGGGTTATGGATCTTATCCTGGAAGCGGTGGGACAAAACGTGAAAAGGGTTTAAGGAGGAATTCTATGGCAATAAATAGAAGAGATTTTTTAAAGCTTATGGGTGGTACCGCTGCCGCGGTTACTTTCCCCTCTGTGATGCTGCAGGGGTGTAAGAAAGCCATTCAGAAAGTTTCTGAAAGAACAAATGTTATATGGCTGCAGGGGCAGTCGTGCTCGGGCTGTTCGGTTTCACTGCTTAATAAGCTTGATCCCATGATTGATACGGTTATTACAGAATATATCAGCCTCAACTTTCACCAGACCCTCATGGCCGGAACCGGCAACGTGGCCGTTAACGTACTTGAAGAGGCGGTTAAGAAGAACAGAAAAGATTTCATTCTGATCGTGGAAGGATCAATCCCCACAAAGGATGACCTGTACTGTACTGTTGGAATGGTAGACGGACATCACGTGGGTATTCGTGAATGGGTTGAAAAACTGGGAGCAAACGCAAAGGCCGTTATATCGGTCGGCTCTTGCGCAACTTATGGCGGGATTCCCGGGGCTGAAATCAGGGCAACAGGGGATAATCCCACCGGCGCGGTACCTACTTCAGAAATATTAAAAGATAAGACAATTATTAATGTCGGCGGCTGCCCGCCTCATCCTGACTGGATGGTGGGTACACTGCTGCATGTACTGCTGAAAGGGGAAGTACCGCCCCTTGATCAGTATAACCGGCCAATGATGTACTTTGGTACTACTGTACATGAAAAATGCGAACGGCTTCCCGATTACAAGCGGGCAAAGTTCGCGAAGCGATGGGGAGACGAGGGATGCCTGTACCTGCTGGGATGTCTTGGTATGGATTCAGGATGTGATATTCCAACACGTAAGTGGGTAGACGGCGCCAATACATGTACAGCCAGCGGTTCAGGATGTATCGGATGCACAGAACCGCCATTTCCCGATTACGGCAACAGGGGGCTGTACAAACATATGCAGGCCAGCCTGGATGATATTTTACAGATAGAAGATCCCCAGGTCAGGGAAGCGGTTCTCAATCTTAAGAAGGGAGGTGTAATCAATGGCTAAGGTACATTTAGACCCGATTACGAGAATTGAAGGACATTTGTCCATTGAGATAGATGTGCAGAAGGGAAAGGTTGTTGACGCGAAGAGTAAGGGAGACATGTTTCGCGGTTTTGAAACCATTTTAAGGGGACGAAACCCGGTAGATGCCAACCAGATCACCCAGCGAATATGCGGGGTATGCCCGGTATCCCACGGGATAGCCTCAAGCAAGTGTCTTGATGACGCCTTCGGTATTTCTGCCAACAAGAACGGCCGGCTGCTGAGAAACCTGGTGCTGGGTGCGAACTATCTTCAGTCACATATCATTCATTTTTATCACCTTGCCGCCCTTGATTATGTTGATATCACCGCGGTGCTCAGCTA
>CAZAOK010000017.1:0-7155 GCA_964486725.1 uncultured Leptospiraceae bacterium | reverse complement strand
ATGGGGCTGGTTCCAGGCGGGGTGACACAGGTTCCCACCGGCAGCAAGATTGATGAATATTATGATCTTCTCGAGGAAGTTGAAGAGTTTGTAAACGATATATACATAAACGACGTAATTGCGGTGGCCGGGGCCTACAGCGATTATTTCGGTTATGGTACCTATGACAAATTTCTATCGTACGGTGTATTCGAAAAAAATCATGAGCAGACAGAGTTCATGCTTCAGCAGGGATTATTCGACGGGAAGAAGCTTCAGAAATTTGATTCCGAAAATATCAGGGAGCATGTGAAGTACGGGCGGTATAAATCAGGCTCACAGCTGCATCCGTATAAAGGTGAGACCGATCCATATCCGGGAAAAGCCGGAGCCTACACGTGGCTGAAAGCTCCACGATATGAAAATATGCCAATGGAAGTAGGTCCCCTTGCCCGTGTGGCGGTGGCATATCTTTCGGGTAACGAAGGAGTGAAGAAAGAGGTTGATGGCCTGCTCAAGGTTTTTGACGCTGACCTGGACGCGGTATTCTCCACTCTTGGAAGGCACGCATCACGTGCCATTGAAGCGAAGCTTATCTGCCAGCAGGCAAAGTCCTGGCTTGAGCAGCTTGATGTGGATGGTGAACCCCGGTCAACATACGTGATCCCTGAAACAGGAGAGGGTGAAGGTCTCACCGAGGCACCCAGGGGAGCCCTTGGTCACTGGATAAAAGTGAAAGATTCAAAAATTGATAATTACCAGTGTGTTGTGCCCACAACCTGGTTCTGCGGGCCAAGGGATGACCGTGGCGTCAAAGGCCCGGTTGAACAGGCACTCATCGGTACCCCCATTTCAGACAACGCGAATCCTATTGAGGCAGCACGGGTTGTTCGATCATTTGACCCCTGTATCGCCTGCGCGGTACACGTTGTGGAAGGGGACAGGGAGATCGGCAGGTTCAGGATCTGCTAAGGGTTACATAGACTTAACGTAAGATACATAGAACCACAGAGGCGCAGAGTTCGCGGAGATGAAAATAAGAGTGATGATATTGAGAACAAGGGGCTTAAGCCCCTTGTTCTTCTTGATTATACCCTTTTCTTCTTTGCGCACTTTGCGTACTCTGCGCCTTTGCGGTAAATATGTACCGGATAGACGTTTGAAAAGAGATAACACAAATACTAATAATATGATATCCCAATAAAAAAATTATTTGCATTGTACAGGGGTGTTCGTATGGTTAGCCAAGGAAAACAGGAGGTAATATACCATGGAAATACAGGTGCTCAAGGATATATTTGAGTCGAATGAGCAGATGGCTGATGCCAACAAGAAGCTGCTTCAGGATAAAAAGGTGTACATGATCGATATGATGAGTTCACCGGGTTCGGGAAAGACCACCATTACCGAGCGTATGATCGATATGCTGAAAGACGAGTACAATATTGCCGTCATTGAAGGCGATATCGAAACCACCAAGGATGCCGAGAAACTGGCAAAGTTTGATATACCCATCATGCAGATCGAGACAAGCCGTTTTGGTGGTGATTGTCATCTCGAGAGTTCGTGGATCAACAAGTGTCTTGATTCTTTTGATCTTGATGCCATTGACCTGGTAATCGTAGAGAATGTGGGCAACCTGGTGTGTCCCGCAGAATTCGAGCTTGGTGATGATGAGCGGGTGGTTGTGCTGAGTGTTACAGAGGGTGAAGACAAGCCTGCCAAGTATCCCCTTATGTTCAATTCTTCACAGACATTGCTGGTGAATAAAACTGACCTGCTTCCCCATCTTGATTTTGATATGGACGAGATGATGGGAAACGTAAAGCGGGCCAATCCAAAACTTACCACCTACCATGTCAGCGCCAAGACCGGCGAAGGATTTGATGAGTTCATTGCCGGTTTAAAGGAGAATATCAGGAAGAAAATCGGTAAATAGCTGACCGTTTTTCAGCAACAGAAAGGGCAGGGACCCGTCGGGAGGCGGGTCTTTTTTACATATACCGTAAATTGTTCTTGAATAGTTTATAGATGTCATTTTATAATATAAGTGCAGGTTTTGACAAAAACAGGCTGATATACTAATATATTAATGCTTTTAATTTTGTAAAAATAGTAAAAAAAAATGCAACCATGTACCTTGTCATGAGTTTATTATTGTATATACTAATGACCCCGTTATTGCCGGTATTCTGTTACACCTGTTCAGATAAGTTATAACATGATTTCTTCGGAGGATTACATATGAATGGTCTGGGAATTAATATTGGATCAACCAGCGTAAAACTGGCGCTGCATGATGGTGAGAGCCTTCTCTGGTATAAGACAGCACCTCATGATGGGAATGTAGCTAATACCCTGAAAAGACTGTTCAATGATGCTGATATTCCTCCGCATACCAGGGCAATTGTTACCGGCAACGAGGGACGACAGCTTTTAAATCTTCCGGGTGTTATAGAGTCGGTGTGTATTGAGGAAGCGCTTTCCAGCATGGACGAGCAGTGTGATGCAGTAGTATCCATGGGAGGAGAGGACCTTGTTGTATATACAATCGATGATAGAAATTCTATTATTACCAGCTTTTCAGGTAATAAGTGCGCGGCGGGAACAGGGGAATTTTTCAAGCAGCAGCTTGGAAGGATGGACATGACACTTGATGATATTCAAAACCTGCCTGCTGAAAGCCGGGTGATGAAACTTTCCACCAGGTGTTCTGTATTCATGAAGAGTGATTGCACCCACAGGTTGAATAAAGGCGAGGCCACCAAAGGTGATATCGTGGTATCACTGAGCAATGTTATGGCTGTCAAGGTGGTTGATTTTCTGAAAAGGGCACGTATCTCCAGTGGAAGGGTGCTGCTTGCGGGGGGGATAACACGCAACCCCTATATTCACCGGTTTATCAGTGAAAAGCTGCCGGATATAACATTTGTTATACCTGAAGAGGCAGCATTCTTTGAGGCATACGGCGCGGCATTGCTTGCGCTGAGGGCTGGCGGGGAGATACAGCAAATCGAAAAAATACTATTGCCCCATGCCGTCAAGTTCAGCCGGTTTGATACACTGCAGAAAGCAGAAGGAATGGTGCAGGCTATTCCTTCAAGAAAGTCCACTGTCAGGAAAGGGCGTGAATATATTCTCGGGGTTGATGGTGGATCAACGACAACCAAGGCATGTCTAATTGATACTGAAACACATGAGATTGCCGCGTCATTTTATGGAAGAACCCACGGTGACCCGGTGAAGGCCCTGAAACAGTGTCTTGAAGAAATTCGGCAGCAGGTGCGACAGGATACAGGTGAAGACGAGATACCCATAACACTGGCTGCTACAACAGGATCTTCCCGTGAAATACTGGGAGTTTTTCTCGAGACCCCAGCCGTATACAATGAAATTATTGCCCATGCGGTGGGAACCACCTACTACAACCAGGACGTAGACACAATATTCGAGATCGGGGGGCAGGACGCGAAATACGTGTACCTTAAAAACAAGGTACCCATTGATTACGCCATGAACGAGGCCTGCTCCGCAGGTACCGGGTCATTCCTGGAAGAATCAGCGAGGGGTGACCTCAACATCGGGCACGCGCATGAAATTGGTGATATAGCACTGCAGGCGGATGAGCCGTTAAAATTCGGAGAACACTGCTCAGCCTTTATCAATTCGGATATCCGCAAGGCCATACAGCAGGGTGCCACCCGTGAAGACATTACAGCGGGACTGGTTACCTCCATTGTGTCAAATTACCTCAACAGGGTGGTAGGTAACCGTACAATCGGAAATCACATAGTACTCCAGGGAGGGGTTGCGAAGAACAAGGCCATTCCCCTGGCATTCGCGCTACTGCTGAACAAGCCCATTGTTGTGCCGCCAGACCCGGAACTCATGGGGTGCTTCGGGGTGGGACTGCTTGCGCAGCAGAAGAATAACGAGGGCTTCATTGCGAAAGAGCAATTTACTATTGAGAAGATGTTGTCCACCGAGATCATATATGAAAGGGAATTTAAATGCCGGGCATGTGATAATTATTGTCCTATACAGGTGCTTCGAGTCAATGACAGCAGCTACATGTTCGGTGGCCGGTGTAATAAATACACCAACATGCGAAAGAAAAAAGTGCTGAAAGAAAACGAGGTGCAGGATTACATTCAGCAGCGCAATGATCTTCTCTTTACAGAGTGTGCCCCCGATCCGGATGAATTTGTAAAACGGCGTGACGTCTCGGTTGGTATACCCGCGGCATTTTCAGTATATTCACTCTGGCCCCTGTATTCATGGTTTTTTCATCAGCTGGGAATACCGTATGCGTTATCCGACCAGATCATGGAAGAAGGTGTGGCCCGGGTGGAAAGCGCATATTGTTTTCCCGCCGAGATAGCTCATGGAGCAGTGAAGAACATATATGACCGGGGGCATGATTATATATTTGTGCCCCATTTCAGGGATATGGAGAGTTACGAGGATGATGTTCACGCAACGTTTTGCCCTATAACACAGGGTCTTCCTTATTATATAGAAAAAGCTTTTCCGGAGATCTCAACAGACAGGATATTATCACCGGTTATCAGTTTTAAATACGGGGAGGATAAGGCAAGAAAGTCATTCATTGATATGGCGGCCACGCTGGGGGTTGGTAAAAATGAAGCTTCAGCAGCTTTTGACCTGGCACTGGGCAAGCAGAAGGAATATTTTCACCAGGCACGCGAGTTGGGAACCCGTGCGCTGGAGGAAGCACGAAAGGCATCACGGCCGGTTATCGCCCTGCTTGGCAGGCCCTATAACGCCTTCACCCGGGACGCAAACATGGGTATACCGAAAAAATTTACCAGTAACGGATACAGCATTATTCCCTATGACATACTTCCCTTTGAGGGAAGGGATATATTCAGTAACATGTACTGGTATTATGGTCAGCAGGACATGAAAACCGCCTCGTTGCTGAAAAATGAAGATAATATATATGTGACATTTATTTCGAATTTCTCATGCGCGCCCGATTCCTTCATTCTTCATTATCTCAAGTGGACAATGGGGACAAAACCATTTCTTATCCTTGAACTTGATTCACATACCGCTGACGCGGGTATCGACACCCGGGTGGAAGCATTCCTGGATATTATTGAAGGATACAGGCTTAAGTTCACTGGTGAAGAAGAAGAGCGTTATGACAATGGACTTCGATTTATAAATCCTGGTAATGAGAATATACATATTACCAATACCGTAACCGGTGAAAAAATTCCTATACGCAACAACCCCAGGGTGAAGATGCTGCTGTCCAACATGGGAAGGCTGGGGGTAGAACTATTGGCAGCTTCATTGCGTTCTTCGGGTATTAACGCCGAAGCCCTGCCGGTTCCCGACAACAAGACATTGCAGATGGCACGACAGTTTGTTTCAGGAAAAGAATGCCTTCCGTCACACCTGGTGCTGGGGAGTGCCCTTCAATACCTTGCCTCTGACAAGTACCGCAAGGACGACATTTACCTGCTGTTTGTCCCCACTACCACGGGTCCCTGCAGAACGGGGCAGTATTTCGTGTTTTATGAAAACCTGTTTAAGGATCTTCGCCTTGATAACGTGGTGGTGATTACCCTTGATTCTGATAATTCATATAACGAGATGGGAACAAACTTTTCAAGGCATGCCTGGTGGGGAATAATAACCAGCGACTACATGAAAGATATAGAAACATCTCTGAGGGCCTGCGCGAAAAATCCTGTTGAAGCCATGCAGGTATATGACGGGCTGTGGCAGGAGCTAATCGATATTGCTGAAACTGACGTGACAAAAATACTGCCGGCATTGAAACGAATAGCATCTGAAATAAAGAAGATACCATTAAAACGTTCACTGGCAGAAAGCCCGAAGGTGTTGATAGTGGGCGAGATTTATGTACGAAGAGATGACTTCGCCGTTGATGAACTGATACAGCATTTCAGCCGGAAAGGTATCGTGGGGAAGGTATCGGGAGTGGGTGAATGGATCTACTACTGTGATTTCACCAGGCGGTATGATCTGAAGAAAGAGTTATCATTGATGCCCTGGTATGTCCGACCTTTCTCAAAAGAGATACGGGAACTGGGTATGTGGCATGTTGAGCAATGGTACAAACACAGGGTTGAACGAATGGTAAAGGATGCGTTGTCAGTAACAGGACTGATACCGGATACACCTCATGACATGAATGCCATCATGCGGATGTCACAAAAGCATTTTGTCAACCTTGAACTGCAGTCTGAAATAACCGTTTCAAGCGGGGTGGCCGCGTCTGCCATGGCTGACGGATATTCAGGTATCGTAAATATTTCACCATTTGCCTGTTTGATTGGAAGGGTCATTGAAGGATTGCTGGCGCCATGGTCAAGGGAGAGGCGGTATCCACTTATTTCGGTTGAAATAGATGGCAGCCAGCTTCCCCCAACAACGTTGAGTAAGCTTGAAATATTCATGTTGAACGTGCTTCGGTTCAGGCATGAGGCGGAACTTCACGAGATAATGGAACATCCCGAGAGGATGAATGACATCATTGACAGAAAAATCATCAAGGAATATTGATGGAGTAAATCAGCTTTTTGCCTTGATATACTCTTTTGCTTCATCAAGCGAGTGAAAAACGGCGAAATAATCAAACATCACAGGTTGCTCAATCATTATTTTCTGCAGCAGATCTTCGGTCATTACAAGAATCATGTAACTGCCGGTATGCTTAATGATGTTCATTGCCTTGAGAAGAACACCAAGTGCCGAATTTGAAACCTTCTTTACCTGGCGAACATCCAGGATGTAATGTTCGTAATTTGGGTAATTGGATAGATCATCCTGCACCAGATCGAGTATCTCCTGCGAATTATCCTTGTCGAGATCGCTTTCCTTGAGAGTTCCTACCAGGATATTCTGGTCATCAATAAACGTATGTGAGAACCTGTCATTTCCAGTTGACATCGCGGCACCGCCATTTATCGAGGATTAATTATTGTTAAATAATTATAATGTATTACTGTAAATGGTGTGAATTGTGGTTGTCAATAATTTTATGAAAAGCAGTTCCAACTTCATTCGGGAGTGATTTAAATTCCGGGTTACATTCATGTGACCCATGATATAATCAGTCTATCAGCCCCCTAAATCCCCCCGTGGGGCTGACTTCTACCCACAAATCGGATCGGGGGA
>CAZAOK010000016.1:6884-50740 GCA_964486725.1 uncultured Leptospiraceae bacterium | reverse complement strand
GAGGAATGTGCCCTTCTTTATTCAAAATTGACATTGAAATTTGTTTTATTACCCGGAATTTAAATCACTCCATAGCTTTCTTATACAATAATTTGAATATATTATTTGACAAAAAACGCAATGAATAGAAAAGTACACATAACCTCTTCGAGTCTTGTTGCCTAAGGTGTTTTGGCACTATGGGACAAGATCGACAGGGTAAGTTGAGAAATTGATTTGCCTCCCGTGTTTGGAAAGAAGAGCTTGTTTGTTCTGTCTTATGTATGAGACATAAGTAGTTATGTATTGTACGTATACAGAATGGCAGGTTGATTGTATTATCTATTATTATTCCCAAACTCAGGAGGTAGAAAAATGCCTATAAGTAGAAGGGATTTCCTCAAGTTGTCAGGGACAACTGCGGCAGGGGCATTCCTCGGTGGAGTTTCCTTTTTAACTGGTTGCTCAAAAACCGATAAGCTGAGAGGAACAAAGGAAAGTACTACGATTTGTCCCTATTGTGGGGTAGGTTGTGGTATTATTGTTTCTGCCAGGGACGGCAAGATCGTAAATATTGAAGGTGATCCCGATCACCCCATTAACCTGGGAACACTATGTTCAAAGGGTAACGCCCTGTACCAGGTAGCTGTTAATCCCATTAAAAAACGACTTGATAAGGTACAATATCGAAAACCGGGCGCATCAGAATGGGAGACGATATCGTGGGAGAAGGCCATTAAAATGATGGCTAAACGTGTCAAGGATACCCGTGATGATACCTTTGTTGAAAAGGAAGGCGGTTATACGGTTAACAGGGCCAATGGTCTTGTGGGACTTGGCGGCGCCGCCCTTGATAATGAAGAGTGTTATGTCTGGTCAAAATTTGCCCGTATTATGGGTATATCGTACCTGGAACACCAGGCGCGTATTTGACACAGCGCAACCGTCGCCAGTTTGGCGAACACATTTGGCCGTGGTGCCATGACAAATCACTGGATTGATCTCAAACATGCCGATGTTATAATGATCATTGGTAGTAATGCTGCTGAGAATCATCCGATTTCTTTTAAATGGGTTCAGAAGGCCCGGGACAACGGTGGCAAACTTATCAGTGTTGATCCCAGGTATACCCGAACCTCTTCACTTTCTGACCTGTATGCTCCCATACGACCGGGAACAGATATTGCCTTCATGAACGGCATTATCAATTATGCCCTCAAGAATGACAGAATTCAGAAAGACTACGTTGTTGAATATACAAACGCGTCATACCTGGTAGATCCAAGGTTCGGCTTTCGCAATGGTCTTTTTACCGGCTATAATGGAAGCGCCAGGAAGTACTCAAAAGACACCTGGGGCTACCAGCTTGATTCCAGGGGAATTCCGAAACAGGATAAAACCCTGCAGGATCCCAACTGTGTATACCAGTTAATGAAGAAACATGTTTCAAGGTATACCCCGAAAAAAGTTTCCGCGATAACCGGTTGTCCTGAAGATTCTTTCAAAAAGATCGCAGAGATGTATACAGATACCCACAAGCCTGACAAAGTTGCCACGATCATGTATGCCATGGGAACTACACAACATACCATTGGTACACAGAATATCAGGACATACGCCATGCTGCAGCTTCTGATGGGCAACATCGGCCTTGCAGGTGGCGGTATCAACGCCCTGCGCGGTGAATCAAATGTTCAGGGCTCAACCGACCAGGCGTTACTGTGGCACATCCTTCCCGGCTATCTTGGAATTCCCAAGATATTTGGCCCGAAGAAAGATGTTAATCTGCAGGCGTACATTGAGAACAACACACCGAAAACTAATGATCCCATGAGTGTTAACTGGTGGCAGCATAAACCAAAGTACCTGGTCAGCCTGCTCAAGGCCTGGTATGGTGACAATGCTACAAAGGATAACGATTTCGGATACGACTGGATCCCCAAGGCTTCCAAGCCCTATCCGCATATTGTGCTTTTTGAAGACATGTATGTGGGCAAACATCAGGGAGCCATATTTATGGGAACAAATCCAGTTGTTGGTGGCCCAAATGCTGATAAAGAAGCCAAGGCCCTTGAAAAGCTTGACTGGCTGATCTGCGCTGATATCTGGGAAACTGACACGTCTGTATTCTGGAAACGGCCTAAGGCTGATCCGAAGAGCATAAAAACAGAAGTTTTTCTTCTGCCCATGGCTTCTTCGGTTGAAAAAGAAGGGAATGTTTCCAACTCTGGTAGATGGGCACAGTGGCGTTACAAGGCACAGAATCCACCGGGAGACGCCATCACCGATCTGGATTTCATTGACATGCTTTTCAAAGAAATCAGGGCGTTGTATGCCGAAGACGTAAAAGCTGGCAAGAAAGTTGCCTTGCCCGATCCCATACTCAAGGCCTACTGGAATTACACCCCTGAAGGACATGATGAATGTGATCCCCATATGGTAGACCGGGAAATTAACGGTTTTACCTGGAAGAGTAATTCAGAGCAGGGTGATTTGCTGGCAAACTTCACAAAACTGAAGGATGACGGAACAACCGCCAGCGGTAACTGGCTATACTGTGGAAGCTATAACGAGGACGGGAACAACATGGCCCGCCGCGGTAAGAAAGACAAGTCGGGAATGGGCATGTATCATGAATGGTCATGGTGCTGGCCTGTAAATAGACGGATTATCTACAACAGGGCAAGTGTTGACCTGAAAGGACAGCCGTGGAATCCTGAAAAACCGGTAATACGTTGGAATGGCAGTAAATGGGTTGGCGATGTTCCCGATGGGCCAGCCCCTCCGGGGAAGGCAAACCCATTTATCATGCTTCCTGAGGGTGTAGCAAGACTTTTTGCCAGTGGGCTTGCTGATGGTCCTTTTGCTGAGCATTATGAGCCAATGGAAAGTCCTACCCGTAATATAATGAATTCACAGAAGGTTAACCCTGCAACGGTGATATTGCCTTCAACGGCCGGTGAGTTCGGCCAGGCATCACAGTATCCTTATGTTGCCACTTCATACAGGGTAACTGAGCACTGGCAGGCTGGCGCGATGACAAGAAACCTTCCATGGTTGACTGAACTTGTGCCTGATATGTTTTGTGAGATTAGTCCTTCTCTTGCTAAAAAGAAAGGCATTAAGAATGGTGACAGGGTCAAGATCTTATCGAAAAGAGGCTCTATTGAATCATTCGCCCTTGTTACTGAAAGAGTTCAGCCATGGCTGATCAATGGCAAGCAGGTTGAAATGGTAGGTATGGTTTGGCATTTCGGGCATGGTTGCGCAGCAACAGGCGACGCATGCAACACCCTTACACCGCATATTGGTGACGCAAATACTATGATACCGGAATTTAAAGCATTCCTGGTAGACATTAGAAAGGTATAGGAGGGTGAAAAATGGCAGATAAAGCTTTTTTAGTAGATATAACGAAATGTCAGGGATGCCGCGCATGCCAGGTGGCTTGTAAGCAGTGGAATGGTTTACCGGGAGAAAAAACCGAGTTTTTTGAAGGTACTGAATATACCAATCCACTGGCATTGTCAGCGATTACCTGGAATCACGTGATTTTTTCTGAACTGGATAGAAGTAATACTATTCACCCGGTATGGTCAATCAGGCATACCAAGTGTAATCACTGTAATGAAGCCAATTGTCTGAGGGTATGTCCTGAGAATGCTATCTCGAAAGTTGATGGCTGGGTCATCATTGACCAGGACAAGTGTATTGGATGTGGTGCCTGTGTAAACGCGTGTGTATATCATGTTCCACAGGTGAGCAATTTTACACATGTCAATGATGTTGGACAAGAGATCGTGCAAAAGGATAAATCTCATAAATGTAACGCGTGTACTTTGAATGAAAGAGATGTCCCCGCGTGTGTAAACACGTGCCCGTCTTACGCTCTTGATTTTGGCCATCGCCTGGCCATGATCGAGAAAGCGCAAAAAAGGCTGAAGGACATCAAAGGGACCTATCCAAACGCGTGCGTATATGGCCTGGAAGAGTTTGGCGGACTTCGTGTAATAACTATTTTGAAAGATAAGCCGGAGAAATATGGACTTCCCACTGGGAAGGATGCTGTGGCTATTGATATTGCCAAAGCAGAAGATGTTAAAAGCATCTATGCTTTCCTTTCAATTTTTACACTGGGCCTGCCTTCTTTGAAAAGAAAGGCGTTTAGTCTCGCACAATCATTATCATCTGGAAACAGAAAAATATCATAAGTACTATAAGGGCGGGAAGGATTTTCACCTTCCCGCCCTTATAATTTATATTATGATAATTGAGAATGATAATGAAAGAAGCAAATTTTAACTACCTCCAATTAAAATATTTTCTTGAAATTCAAAATGAAAAGAGTATCACCAGGGCTTCACGAAAGCTTCACAAGGGACAGTCTACATTGAGTCATCACCTGATGCAGCTTGAAGAGATGCTTGGAGTAAGCCTTATTAGCCGAAACAGCAAAAATTTCGCTTTAACACCTGAAGGGGTAATCTTTAAAGAATTTTGTGAAAAAGTTATGCTTGCCGTTGAACACCTTCATGCTGATCTGAAAACAGCAGTATCTGGTGGGGTGACCAGGATCGTAGCCAGTACAATCCCCTCCGGTTATCTTTTGCCGCCAATACTTTCGAAGATATTAAAAGAATATCCTGATTATTTTTTTCATATTGATGTTCATGACAGCAGGGAAGCCATAGACATGGTTAGGGAAGGGTATTCTGAAATTGGTATAGTGGGAAAAAAAGTAATTCATCCTTCACTTACGTACAGGAGAATCATAAGTGATATTATTGTACTTATTGGTAATCACGATTATCCGGACAGGCTGACAGTAAATGACTTAACAGGTCTTCCATTTATTAACAGGGAACATGGATCAGGTACTTTAAGCGCGTATATGAACGCCCTGAAAAAACATGATGTGTATCCGTCAAATCTCAAGATTGTTGCCGAATGCCACACATCTGAGAGTGTAAAAGAGATGGTTAGCGCGGGTCTGGGGGTGGCGTTCATCTCAAATTTATGCATCAATAATGAACTGCGGCTTAAACGGCTTAAAAAGATTGATGTTGACGGCTTAAGAATAGAAAGGGATTTTTTCATGGTTCATCAGAACAAAAAACAGTTTTCCCCGCCTGCGCAACTGATATACGATACGCTTTGTTCTTTGCAAAAAGGCTGACGTCAATTTAATTCACGAATATCGCTGTATTCCACGGTACTTTTAAGAATGGCTTCAATAGTTTCCCTGTATTCCGGTATAAAACGTATGCATACACCACAGTCAGAACTTATACTTTTAGGCACAGGAATTATCTTAAAGGGAATTTTCTCATTCTTAAGAATTCTCTCTGCCCTCATGGCATGACTGACTGATTTGAACAACACAACATAATATGATTGAGATGATATCATGGTGTGACAATCCTTCCTGCCCGTGACATGGCACCGGCAATATCATACATGTTTGATATTAAACCTACGTCAATGTCATCGTTGATATTGAAAAAATTCGCGCATGTGCCGCAGACGAGGATCTCAACACCGTCACTTTCAAGTTGTTTCAAGTCATCAAGCACATCCGAGTCTTTCACGGCAAGCTTAACACCGGTGTTGTAGAAGATCAACGTGTCGGGAAGATAATCCAGGTCGAAAATGGTGTGAATAAAGGCTTTCATCAGAAGCTCACCTAATTCATCATTGCCGCTGCCCATGGTATTTGCGGATATTACAAATACATTCGGGCCTGTAGTGGGAGATGATGTTTTTGTTGTGGTTTCTTCGATTGATTGTGCCGTATTTGCTTTTGTCAGGGTAAGAGTAAATGTTTCGTTATCCATGTTCTCAATGGATACTTCGCATCCGGACTTTTCCCCCAGGCGTTTTACGTTCTCCCGGGCAGTTTCGTTGTCAACTATGACGATGACCGTGTTGTTTGTTTCCAGTGATTTTTTCGCGAGCACAACAGGCTGTGGACAGGCCAGACCCTTCGCGTTAATTGTTTCACTCATGTAGTAGCTCCTTTTATTTTATTTGACGAAATTTTCTCGATGGCATCAATGGCATATGTTACTTCTTCGGTTGTGTTGAAATACCCGAAGCTGAATCGTACGGTTCCCCCCGGGATGGAGTTGATACTGTGATGAGCGGCCGGGGCACAGTGCAGACCCGGCCTGGACAGTATTGAAAAATTTTCATCAAGTATTTGAGATACCTCTGAAGGTTGAAATCCATCAATTGTAAAGGACACAACAGGGGTGCGGAGTTCAGCTTTTAGTGGACCATAAAGAGTCACTCCCGGAATATCCCCGATTTTCTCAAGAAACATACCGGTGAGTTTTGATTCCGCTGACCGTATCGCGTCAACTTTATGCTGGAGAACAAACCGGATACCCGCCCCAAGACCGGCCAGGCCTATGGTATTGGGTGTACCTGATTCAAACATGTCAGGCATGAAATCAGGTTGCATCTCGAATTCAGACCTGCTTCCGGTGCCTCCCAACATCCTGGGGGTAAGATCGTTTTCCAGTCCTTTTTGTATGTAAAGTCCGCCGGTTCCCTGAGGACCATACAGTGACTTGTGGCCTGTAAAGGCAAGAAGGCTTATGTTCATGTCTTCTACGTCAATGGGGATGGCCCCGGCAGACTGGGCCGCGTCAACACAGAAGGGAATGCCGTGACTGGCTGCTATTTGTCCCACCTCTTTCACCGGCATGATGGTTCCGGTTACATTGGATGCGTGCGTCATGATGATCATTTTTGTGTGAGAACAGATCGACTTCTCGATTTCACGGGGGTCGATACCCCCATCCTGAAAGCAGGGCACAGCGGTAATCTTCAAACCATGCTGTTCAAGGTATCGAAGAGGACGCATAACCGAATTGTGTTCCATACCCGAAGTAATGACATGGTGATCTTTTTTCATCATGCCGAAAATTACCTGGTTTAATGCCTCGGTGGCATTCCTGGTAAAGATTAACTGGAATGGGTCATCAATGTTGAATATTTCGGCAGCCAGCTCCCGGGTTTCAAATATAATACGGGCGGCTTCCACCGAAAGATGATGTCCCGACCTTCCCGGGTTTCCCCCGGTTGTTTCATTATAGCGATTCATGGCATCAATCATTTCAGGGGGCTTTGGCCAGGATGTTGCCGCATTATCAAAGTAGACGTTCTTCATAGGTTATATATAATCTGTCGATGTATCCTTTTGTTATATCAATATAACAATTCTGGTTGCCGCATTGAGTCATGTCAAATATTAAAATTAAATATTTCATATATCTAATATTTCGATGCACCTGCATGGGTTATCACTCATGTACGAAGGACGTAAAGTTCACAAAAGCGAAAAAGAAAAATAAATTATTTTATGATTACACATCATTATTACTCATAAAATGAGGAGCTTGTAATATTATACTATTCTAAAAAATATGAAACCGCCCGCTTCGCTCGATACACGCAGATGAACACAGATGATGTGTGATCAGAATCGATTGAAAAGTGAATTAGGGAATTTTCGAAATCCTTGAAATTTCAATAATAGAATCACGCGGAGGCGCGGGGAACGCGGAGAGTTTGTGCCCTTTCTCAACGTCTCTGCGCCTCCGAATTGGGTATTGCTGAAGAGTTTTCAGTTGTATGGACTCCACTATTCAATGATTATCTGTGTTCATCCGCGTGTATCTGCGGTTAAAAAAATTATACAAATGCAATTTCCTGGATTGATGTTGTAAAGAAAAGTTTTTCATTCACAGGAATACGCAAGGGGAGAAGATTATTATTGACATATATACTCAAAATTAATGTGATATAGAATATGGAAGCGGATGAGATCTGGTGGTCTCCGCGGTCTTCAAAACCGTTGGCTGTAATTTATTGCAGCGGCAGGTTCGATTCCTGCCCCTTCCGCATTAAAGGGTTAGCACATATTTTCATTTAATGAATCATTCAGACCTGGCAGAAGAACAGGTTACGGTAAGTAAATGTATATTATTGGGACATCAGGCCATATAGATCACGGAAAAACACTACTGATTAAACAGCTCTCCGGTATTGATTGCGACCGCCTTCCCGAAGAGAAAGCAAGAAATATTACCATTGATATAGGTTTTGCGAGTATCGATCTTCCACGTTTCGGGGTGGTGAGCATTATCGATGTTCCCGGCCATGAACGTTTTATAAGGAACATGGTTGCCGGGGCATGGGGCCTTGATCTTGCCCTGCTTGTTGTGGCAGTGGATGACGGCTGGATGCCCCAAACAGAAGATCATTTCAGGGTTCTTCAGCTTCTCGATGTTGAAAGAATTATCGTGGTATTAAATAAGATAGATCTTGCCGACAGTGAGATGATAGAGTTCGTTGAGGAAGAAGTTAACCAGAAACTGGAAGACACCCCCTATCATGACGCGGACCTTGTTAAGGTGTCATCCAAAAGTGGTGAGGGTATTGATGTTCTGAAAGAAGCGATCGCTGCCAATCTCAGAAAGCTGCCGAAGCTGGCAAATTCTGAAAAACCATATCTCTACATTGACAGGGTTTTTTCACCCAGGGGGGTTGGTACCATTGTAACAGGTACCCTGAAGAACGGTATCTTTCATGAAAATGAAACCGCCGGTATACTACCCATAAAAAAAGAAGTTAAAATCCGTAGAATAGAGAGCCACTACAATCAGCAGCATGAAGGTAATCCTTCCCAGCGAACAGCATTGAACCTCGCGGGGGTATCCTTTGACGAGCTTCACCGGGGGCACATAGTTTTCAAGAAAAACTTCTTTGTTGAATCAGGCAGCGTGCTTGTGCGAATTCAACTGCTCAAGAATAAAATCATAAAAAACAATGCCGAAGTTGAGGTATTAGCGGGTACGACTATTGTCAGGGGTAAATGCATTTTTCTAAACCAGGAGGACAGTAAAAAACCCGGGTTTCTTGCCGTCATTAAGTTGAAAAAGCCATGGTATTTTTTCGCGGGGGCCAGGTTTATTATAACCAGCCCGGGGGGTTATCGAATTATTGGTGGTGGTATTGTAGTGTTTCCTGGATTCGATAATTCTCAGAAAAAGTCTGTTAAGGCGCATACACATTTATTGAATACGTATTCCATCAATGAATTAGTAAGGTTTGTCATATCCGTGAAGAACTGGACATCTCCACAGGGTATATTCTCAATGTTTCGTGAAAATGATAAAACCCTTGAAAAAATTATGCTGGAACTCCAGGAAAACAGTGCCATTAAGTTGTACAACGATTACGTTATCGACAGTGCCCATTACAGCAATGCCATTGAAAACATTGTTGCCGCTATTAAAAAACATTCGGGTATCAATATTAACGAGATCAGTGATTACTCCGGTATTGACATTCCTATATGTAAAATATTACTTCCAGAAATAGTTGAAGCTGAAAAAATACTGGAAAAAGACGGCAAATTCTTTACCGGTGAGAGTATTACCGAAGAACAGCTTGATGAAGATATGGCCGCGGTTCTTGATGAAGTGCTGCGCAATGAAAAAGATGGCCTGGAGCTTGACAAGACAAAAGACCGTGCTAAAAAAGAGATAGTGAAAAAGCTGGTAAAGCTTGGTTTTCTTATAAGTCTTGATGGTAATATCGTATACCACTATTCTATATATAACGATCTTAAGACTAAAATAATGGCACTGTTTGACCACAAGGATACGGTAACTGTTCCCGAGGCGAAAGAATCCACCGGGGGCCTTTCCCGAAAATATATTATTCCCCTTTTAAACAGGATAGAAGACGAGGGACTTATTAACAGGCTTGGGGACGTCAGGGTGAAAAGCTGACCGGTGGTATGCCTCACACAAGCCCTGAACTGAGAATGAATATGGCGCCCCCATGGGTTATGGTTGCGGGGATGGTTCCCGCCCGCATCCTCACCAGGCCGGCGATGATCCCCTCGTACAGGGCGAAGGCAAGCAGCGGATAACCCACACCTGTTACTGTCAGTGCCAGGAACACATGACAGAAGGCGAAAGCCACGCCTGAAAGTATTGCGGCCCGAAGGGCTGGCATTTCCATCACCTTCTCAAGGTATCCCTGGAAAAAGCCCCTGAAGAGGGTCTCCTCGTAGAAATTGCCAAGCAGGGCCACTACCAGGAGTGGGATCAGCATTCCCGTCCCCACCTGGCCTCCACGTTCTGTTATGGGTGTAAAATGATATATGGCCAGAAGAGGCAGGATCACTGCCACGGTACCTGCAACCCCGGTGAGAAGGGACAGAAGGCTATGTCCCTTTATCCATACAACCAGGCTGCTGAGGGTTCTGTCAGTCAAGAGCATGATGCCCACTACACAGGCGCTGCCAAGTCCCAGTAACACCAGGAGCAGGGGAGACGAAGTAAATCTGATCCATAAAAATCCCTCGTCACCGAAGGACCAGAAACCAGCGGGAGTCATGGCATCGCGTATGAGTATGAAAATAAGTATATACCCGAAAATGCGAAATGGCACCGCTTTACGTGGTGTTAGTGCCAGGAAAAGTACAGCCAGAAGTATACCGGGAAATATTCGTATCATGTAGTGCAGAATAGGTGCCAGTTCCATTGATGTTCCCTCCTGGAATAATTTTGTTAAGTATAGGTTCTTCCACTTGTTTTTCAAGTACATTCTGATGTTCATATTCAAGAAAACAAAAGTGACTACTCAGCTATGACTAAAATATTGGTCATTTGCTTCATAATGAAAAGGAATTTGAGCATCTCCCCCCGCCGAAGGCGGGGGGAGATACAGGATTATTATTCATTTTTGAATAATTACAAATAAAATCATATTAAATGCAGCATGTGAATGCTTATGATGCTTTGTGTGTTTTTGTTTATAATTATTGTTTACCTCGATACCTGTTAGAAGTATTATGAAATTGATAGTGTTCAATAAATGGAGGCACATATGGACCAGAAGACCATCCTCCTCGTCGAGGATGAAGCCATTATTGGTCTTGACATTAAACGTTTCCTTGAATCCCAGGGATATTCTGTTGTTGGGCCAGCAAAGAACTGTGATGCTGCCCTGGAAATGGTTGAAGAATATAAACCTGATATTCTGCTGATGGACATTCTTATCAGCGGGGAGATGGATGGAATTGAACTATATGAAAAAATTAGTGAGAATTATTCCATTCCCGTTGTCTATATGACCGCTCACTCTGATGTGGCGACCCTGAAAAAAGCCAATCTCACCAATCCCTACGGGTATGTATTGAAGCCCATTAACCATAATGAATTGATCAGCGTTGTCGAACTGGCCCTTTACAAGTTTGATATTGAGAACAGTCTCAAGCTAACAGTAAAAGAACTGGAATCCCTTGAAGAGAAATACCGGCTGCTGGCAGAGAACGCGCCGGCAATGATCTACCGCATGTCCATACCTGACGGTGTATACGAATATGTGAGCCCCAAGTCGGTTGAAATTACCGGATTTACCCCGGAAGATTTCTATCAAAGACCTAAATTTATCTATGATTTTATACATCCTGCTTTTAAAAATTACCTGGAAGAACAATGGGCGGATCTTGTACGTGGCAAAGTGCCAGAGCAGTACGAGTACATGGCTTATCGAAAGGATGGTGAAGCCCGCTGGCTGCGTCAACGAAATGTCTTGTTGAAAGATGATGAAGGTAATCCCATAGCCCTTGAGGCCATTGTGTCTGATATCACCGAGTTCAAGCAGGTTGACAATGAACGAAGGCTGCTTCTCAAGTTCCAGGAAGGGGTGATTGATAATGCGAACGTGTGGATAAGCGTTCTTAATAAAAATATGGAAGTGATACTATGGAACAGTGCCGCGGAAAAAATTACAGGCTATACGCAGGAGAAGGTGCTGGGCAGTAATGAAGTGTGGGAAATGCTCTATCCTGATGAGGATTACAGGAATGAATTGATCAGCCTGATGGATGAGGTGATACAGGAAGATCGGGTGATAGAGAATTTTGAGACCCATATACATACCCTTGATGGAAATTACAGAACCATCTCCTGGCATAACAAGAGAATATCTGATGAGGACGGTTCAGTTATTGGCATTATCTCACTTGGGCGTGATATTACTGAACGGGAAAAGGCTATAGAGGCATTGCGTGAGAGTGAAGAGCGATATCACATGATTTACCAGGCTTCACCCGATGCCATAATGCTGCTTACCCGTGAAGGTTTTATTGACTGCAACAACGCAACCCTGAAGATATTTAATGTTTCAACAAGGCATGAATTTACCAGTTTGCACCCTGCCGACCTTTCTCCGGAAAAACAGCCTGATGGTGCGGACTCCCTGGAGAAAGCAAGCGAAATGATAGAACAGGCTTACAGGGAAGGCAGCAACAAGTTTGAATGGGTACATAAACGAATGAATGGAGAAGAATTCTATACCGAGGTAATTCTTGCCGCCTTCGTATTCAGGCAGCAGAACATGTTGCAGGCAACGGTGAGAGATATTAGTGACCGAAAAAAGGCTGAGCAGGAAAAAGACATATTCCAGTCACAACTCATGCATGCCCAGAAGATGGAAGCGGTGGGAACACTTGCCGGCGGCCTGGCGCATGATTTTAATAATGTCCTGGGCGGTATCATTGGGAGCCTGAACATGATGCAGATACTTATTGAAAAAGAGTCACTTACCCAGAAGGATGCCATAGATCGTTACCTGGAAACGGCGTTCGATTTATCAATGCGTGCGGCTGATATGATTAAACAGCTGCTGACACTTTCCAGGAAACAGGATTTGCAGTTCGTGCCTGTTGATATCAATATTTCATTACAACATGTGTTGAATATTTGTCAGAACAGCTTTCCAAAATCAGTAGTTTTAAACTTTAAGTTACTGGATACCCCATTGCGGGTTAATGCCGATCCGACGCAGATTGAGCAGGCTGTGCTTAATCTTTGCGTGAATGCCTCACATGCCATGACGATTATGCGTGGTGAAAATGAACGGGAAGGAGGCGAACTGACGGTAGAAACGGGCCATGTTCTGGTTGATGAATCTTTTGCCACGAAATATCCCGGTGCCATTGTGGATAAACAGTATGTGTATGTAACTGTTCGGGATAATGGTGTAGGGATGGACAGGGAGACCTCTAAGAGAGTGTTTGAGCCATTCTTTACAACAAAGAAAAAAGATGAAGGTACAGGGTTGGGGCTTTCCATGGTGTATAGTATTGTCAACCAGCATGGTGGTTTCATTGATGTTGAATCAGTTCAGGGAAAGGGATCAGTTTTCAGCATTTATATTCCTGAACTCAAGGAGGCAGGTGTGACTTCAGAAAAGCATAACATCGCAGAAGATATTCAGAAAGGAAGCGGAACTGTCCTGGTGGTTGATGATGAACCGGCCATTCTTCGTATTGCTGAAGGTATGCTGCGACACAGCGGATACCAGGTTATGACAGCGGATGGAGGAGAGAAAGGGCTGGATGTCTTCATAAAAAATCACAGGGATATTGACATTGTGCTGCTTGACATGTCAATGCCGGAAGTATCAGCCGCAGAATTAATACATGAGATGAAGAATGTCAACCCGTGGATACCAATAGTTTTATCTTCAGGTTATGCCATGGATGAACGGGTTGAAAAAGCCATGAAGGAAGGTGCTGACGGGTTTGTGCCGAAACCATATTCAATACAGCAGTTGTCAGATAAACTTGGTGAGATTCTTGGCAGGTAGCCCGGCTGGTGTTTTACAATTCTTCGGTGAATGACTTCCATCCTTTAACAAGTATTTTTGCTGAACACGAGTTATACCATGAGTTGGTTTTCCCTGTACAGGCAAGGCGCAACAGCGCGATCAGGGTTACCAGTTCCATTAACCTGGCGGGATAATCAACACCATCTACTTCAACCGTTACCATCTTTTCATATCTCAGGCGCTGGGGAATGATGATAGAGGTGCCCAGGTCCCACTCCAGTTCATATACTGCTGCCGCGTTGTAGATATTCCTGCCGTTTTTCTTGACCGATCCCCTTGAGATAATGAGTTTTATGTCATGAAGTTTAAGCATCCTCACCGCGCGGTAAATAAAGTCTACCAGGTTGTAGGATACCCCCCTTGTAAAATAGCAGTTTCCCTTCACTTTTCTGAGGGGTTTAACTTTTTTAACTATTCTGCCTTTCTCGATTCGGGGCACCACGATAAACTTTTCGGTTTCATCGATCCAGTTTATTGGTACAATTGAACGGTTGTTTTTTTTAACGGCCATTAGAGTTTTACCACCCTGCGATGAACCCTGGCATCGTGGGCGGCGAATGCCATCAGGTGGCTTCGAAGCGACTCATGGGCATCGGTTAAACCTTTTTCTCCGTTGAGCACCTTTACAAAGTTTTCCATTATACCATAGTCACCTTCAGAATGGCCGATGAGATCGGTTTTTACCGGCCAGGCAATCTTTTTACCGGTTGCATGCACATAAGCCTCAAGACGGCCACCTCCGCCGAACTTCCCCCGAATAGTGCCCAGGGAGCCGTCAATTCGAAGTGTTCGTCCTTCCTGTTCAGAATGACCGTGCATTTTTAATACCGCCGTGGCACCGTTGTCAAATTCGATGATGGTTTCCTGGTGGTCTACCTGGTCATTGTCGTTGTGGTATACGCATTTACCATAGGGCCCTTCACGTAATGCTTTCATTATGCCTTCTTCCGTGAGGTTTTCCGTGATGGTGCTGGTTGGCCACATCTTCCATATATGGTAGCCTGCAAGGCCGGGAATATAACGTGACAGGTTTGGAAATTTCAGCATAAACCAGGCAAGGGCAGGCAGTATCTTTGCATCTGTCCTGGTTATTCCAAGTTTCATATGTTTCCCGTAAAGGTAAGTGCTCACCGATTCATACTGGCAGGTGTCAGCGGCGGGACATCCGTCAGTGCATCTTGCCGGTGCGCCTTTCGGGGCATTGTTTGGCCTGAAGTGTGAGAGGTTTCCCATAGAGCTGATATAGCGGGGCTGGCTTCCGGCGAACCATTGAATGAGGTCAAGATCGTGACAGCACTTGGCAAGTATCATTGGTGAAGCAATATCACTGCGATGCCAGTTTCCCCGAACGTATGAATGTGCCATGTGATAATATGAAACGTTTTCAGCGTGATATATTGTAAGCACATCTCCGATGATACCGCTGTCTATGATTTTCTTTACCTTCCAGAAGAAGTCAATATATCTCAGTACATGGCAGATGTTCAGGGTCTTTCCGGTTCGTCTTGATGCGTCTACGATAGTTGCGCAATGATCGAGGGTAAGGGCCATCGGTTTTTCCAGCAGAACGTGGTATCCCTTTTCCAGTGCCTTAACCGTGGGATCCACATGCATTGTGTCCTGCGTAGCTATTATTGCCCCGTCTGCCATTTTCGAAGGGGCAAGTATCTCCTCCCAGTTCTGAAAAACCCCTGATCTATCAATACCGTGGCTTTCAGCTATCCGCTGGCGGCGTTCCTTCACCGGGTCGGCAACTGCGACAATTTTTAGTTTACCAGGGTTGGCCAAGGCGTATGAGGCGTATATTTGTCCCCTGTCCCCCGCCCCTATCAGTATTGCCGTTTTTGGTGAATTCATTATCAGTATAATTTCCTGTGTGTAATATTAAATTTAACTTGCAGGCATATAGCCTGTTCGTCAAGGAGAAATCACAGATGCTCAAATGCGCAATATGCTTGCATATGGGGACCATACATTCTATACTATTGTTACTGTATATTCCGGTTAAAAGGAATCAGTGAGGTCATATTATTAAGTACTGTTACAATGAAGAAAACAGAAAAATTAAAAGAAATCAGATTATTTCTGCTGCTAATAATGTTTCTCGCCATTAACTGGCCCATCCTTTCGATTTGTGTGAAACGCGGAATACTTTTTATATTTTTATACCTCGTGGCAATATGGATATTTATGATTATTGCCCTCGTCTATATATCCCGTAAGGAAATTTCCGGGTATGAAGATAGTTAGGAGGGATCCTTTTTGTCATCTATAACAGTACTTCTTGCACTCTGCGGGTACGCGGCATTTCTGTTTATTCTTGGAGTGACAGTACAGCGTAATAATCGTATCGCTGCTTTATTTCAAAATCCTGTAGTCTATTCCCTTTCGCTTTGTGTATACTGTACGGCCTGGACATTTTACGGGAGCATCGGCCTGGCAGCAAATTCGGGTATTTTATTCCTGGCAATCTACATCGGCCCAACCCTTGCCCTGTTGCTGTTGCCCCGTTTTCATCGGCACCTTTTCAGGTTGAAAGAGCGTTACCATATTACCAGCGTTGCCGACCTGGTATCAATACGATATGGCAAATCCGCTTCCCTGGCGGCAATAGTTACAGTAGTAGCTTTCGCGGGAATTGTACCCTATATTGCCCTGCAGTTAAGAGCGGTTGTGGACAGTTTTAATGTGCTTACCGCAGGTGATTATGGACATGTCAACGTGAACCTTGACCTTATTCTTGTATGCATTCTTGTGGTGTTTACTATACTTGTGGGTTCTCAAAGACTTGACCCTACCCGAAGGCACCCGGGGGTGATCGCCGCTATATCAGTTGACGCGGTGGTTAAGCTTGTAATATTTATAACAGCCGGTACCTGTATTGTATGTGTGATCGGTGACGGGTTTGTGAATGTACTGCGCAACTTCAATGACAGCCAGGCGGCGGTAGATCTGCAAAACAAGATGCAGGCTTCCGACCATTATCTTCAGTGGGTGACGTATCTTATGCTTTCAATGTCAGCCATCGTGTTGCTGCCAAGGCAGTTTCATGTGACCATCGTTGAGAACAGTCGCCAGCGGCACTTCAGAACAGCCTTATGGCTTTTTCCCCTATACCTGCTTGCCATAAACCTGCTGGTGCTTCCGGTTGCCATGGTAGGCCTGCTTGAAGGATATCCCTCGTCAATGGCGGACATGTTTCTGTTGATTCTGCCTGGTGACGCCAACATGCTGTGGCTTGAGTTCCTGGTGTTTATCGGCGGGTTTTCTGCTGCAATCAGTATGATTATAATCTCAAGTCTTGCCATGAGTATTATGATAACAAATCACCTGGTATTGCCCGTGGTAAACAGGATTCGCGGTTTTGATTTGTTGAAACGTCAGCTGCTGAAAATCAGGTGGGCGGTGGTGGCACTGTTTATCTATTCAGGATACCTGTTCGCGGGGCTGGTGAATAAATCGTATATGCTGGTGGATATCGGTATTGTATCATTTGCCGCTATATTCCAGTTTGTGCCTGCCGTGGCAGGTGGTGTGCTCTGGGAAGGGGGGACAAAGAAAGGGGCCCGCATGGGTATTGCCGGCGGTTTTCTTGTGTGGGTCTACATGCTGCTTTTACCCACCATGGCTGAAAGTGGGATCATTTCTATGTCACTGGTCACCAACGGGCCCTTCGGGATACAGCTTCTTCGGCCCGTGGCATTTCTCGGGCTTGATGTTCTGGAGAAGCTTCCCCATGCCGTATTCTGGTCATTGCTGGTGAACGCGGGTTTATTTGTAATATGTTCCATTTTTTCCAGCCAGGGCGATTACGAAAAGCGTACCGTAGTGGATTTTTCCGGCAGGGGAGTGGATGTATATTCCGTGGCAAATTATACCAATGCTCCTGCATGTCTCCTGGTTGACATAAATATGAAAAGACCCCTTCTTGTGCAACTGTTATCAGACTATTATAAAACATATGAAGCTGAAGAGTATGTAGGTGAAGTTCTAAATTCATATGATAGGAACATTCGCAGGCTCATATCTGTTGAAGAATATGCCATGATATGTACCGAAATCGAATCAGTGCTTGCAGGTTTGGTGGGTTCGGCTACCGCCCACAGCGTAATGAGTAAGGCAGACCTGTATACAGATGAAGAAATGGAAGAGCTGTCACGATATTACGGGGAGGTTATAGCGAATCTGAGGTTAAGGCCGGAAGATTTAAAACGAAGAATTGATTATTACCGGGAACGGGATTCCCTTTTAACAAAATATGCCGATGACTTAACTGAGAAAATAAATGAACTGCGGCACGAAATTGAACAACGACAGAAGATGGAAAACAGGTTGAACATGTCACTTCAGGAAAAAGAGGTGCTGATCAAGGAAATACATCACCGGGTAAAGAATAACATGCAGATCATCACAAGCCTTCTTGGCCTGCAGATGCGTAACATGGATGATTCAGCTGACAGGGAGCTTTTCAGGGAAAGCCAGGAGAGAATATACGCCATGGCCCTTGTGCACGAGAAACTTTACCAGTCGGATAACCTTGCCAATATTGATTTTGCTGATTATATAAAGGGACTTATAAATGAATATAGAAAATCATACGGTAAAGTAGCACATAAAATAGCTTTCAACGTGGTGGTTGACAACGTGAAACTGTGTATAGACGAGGCCATACCCTGCGGATTGATTATTAACGAGTTGATAACCAATGCGCTCAAGCATGCTTTCCCTGATAAAGATGAAGGACATATCGATATACTTTTTCAAAATACTGACGATGGCAGCTACCTGCTAAGGATATCTGATGACGGACGCGGGTTTCCCGGGAATGTTTTTATGGATGATTCCATATCAATGGGGTTTCAACTGGTACGGGCGCTGGTAAACCAGTTGAATGCTTCAATTGATGTTGAAAGCGGTAATGGCGCGACTTTTACCATCATCATTCCCGCGTAAAATGTGTTCATCTCCCACAGCTGTTGATATATTCTTAATTATAACGGTGATTCCCCGGTGATGTGAAAATCCCCCACGGAGGTGCAATGGTACGCATAGGTGAATATCTTATAAATGAAAATTACATATCAGGTGAACAGTTACAGGAAGGACTTTCAAGACAGAAAGAAACAGGCGAGCTGATCGGCCTTTCACTGATCAAGCTTGGTTTCATCAGTGAAGAGGAGATCAAAAAAGCATTACTCGATTATCGTAGAAAGTATTCTACGTTTAAGTGAAAGGATAAAATGTTGATCATTTGCTTCATAATGAAAAGGAATTGGAGCATCTCCCCCCGCCTTCGGCGGGGGGAACCATCATATTTATATTCATTTCACGGTAATTAAATCTTTTAATCATGACAGCTGAGTAGTTACCAAATATTTTACAATATTTGTGAAAGAGTCTTGACAGGAAAATTCATAAGTCATATTATCGGACAATATGACAATAATACCTGGAAGGCTCAAATAATAATGAAGCAAATCACCCGTACAAAACTATCCGAGTCTGTGGCACGAGCTATCGTTGAAGAGATTCAAAAGGGTAGTTATCCGCCAGGGACAAGGTTGCCTACTGAACATGAATTCATGGAGAAACTGAGGGTTGGACGCTCCTCTGTGAGAGAGGCCTTTCAGTCCCTGGTGATGATGGGCATACTTGATACACGTGCCGGGCAGGGTACATTCGTGCGTGACATATCCCGGGATGTGATCATCAGCCCCTATCTTCTTGCCCCTCTTGTGGACCCCAATTCGGCATCTGATTTCATGGAAGCAAGACTGGTGGTTGAACCTTCAATTGCCGGTATTGCAGCGGTACGTCATAGCGATGAACAATACCGGGAAATGGAAAACATGTTAAATGAATGTGATTCATGTATCCAATCAGGACAAAGTGTAACCGCAATCAACGGGGAGTTCCATCTCAAGATAGCAATGGCCACCGGAAATATTGTGTTTGTTCGGTTTATGGAAGCCATAATAAGAATGCTTGTGCGACGGGGAGAAGTTCTGGAGTCTGACCGCTCGTACCAGGAATGGGAACTTGAATCACATAGAGAAATACTGTCAGCCATAGGTTCGCGCCTTGATGAAAATGCGAGGCGGGCCATGGAAGACCATATAATCAAGGTTACCGGTTACCATAAGAACTTCAGCGGCCCTGGCGGGTAGCCTCTCACTGTCATGAGGATGTAATACTTCTGGGCAGTCAAATATAACTAATGGGGTAGATGATATGAGAAAAACAATACTCATCTCATTTCTCATGCTGATGACTTCACTTATCACGCCATTACCTGCATCGCAATCCGCGGGGGAGCAGGTTGCTCTTTTTGAACCAGGTGTTCTTCTGAAAAGAAGTGGTGGCAAGCTGACACAGCGCGTATACGTGAAAATACCCGGGGCATACACGGATGAAGGAACGATTACCTTTTTTCATTCATGGGGAAAATCAAGCACATCGTACAACTCTTCTCACAGGGGCAAACAGGTCTCCCTGGATATTCCTGTTTCCATTGGCCGTGCCCGCCAGGTAGTACTCGTTATATCTGATACCCACGGCAGGGAATTGCACAGGGAAACAGGGATACTTCCGGTACCCCGCAGGTGGACCATGTATATCGTTCCGTTCACCCATACCGATATTGGTTTCACCCAGTCACAGCGAAAGGTGCTGGCCCAGAACCTGGAAAACCTTGAATATGAACTCGACCTTGTTGACAAAACTGCCTCATGGCCAAAAGACAGCCGGTTCAAGCTATTTACCGAGGTGAGCTGGCAGGTAGATGAATTTTTCAAAAGTCATGATGTGTCCAGAAAAGACAAGGTGCGCCTGATGCGGGCACTCATGGACGGGAACATGGAACTTGGTGCCTTCTACATTTCCCACCAGAACCGGTTTATGCCGGCAAGCGCACTCTTTTCGTCAACCGATACCGCGCTTCGCCTTTCCCGGTATACGGGTGTACCTGTGATGACCGGGTGTATCCATGATGTGTTTGATTTCTCTTCTCTTGTGAAACCGCTGGCTGCGGCCGGAGCCCGGTATTGCATAGTGGGCCCCAATGATACCAGGTACGTGGTACCGCCGCTTTTCTACCTTCAGTCTCCAGCAGGTACCGAACGGGTACTTGTCTGGCATACTCCCGGGCTGAACGGATACGGTGAGAACTTTGACCTGCATATGCGGCTTTCCCTTCCATTTAAGGATGAAGCCTGGACATTAATGGAAAGGTCTATCAGCCGTCATCTCTCCCAGATGCAGGATGGGTATCCCACCAAAGATATACAAAAACATTTCGATTATTATGGGGAAGGGTGGGAGTATCCATATGACATGTACCTTATGCCCTTCTATCCCACTAAGGGTGGTGATAATCAACCCCAGACTATAGTTCCATCTGAACTGGTGAAAAAATGGAATGAAACATGGGAAAGTCCCAGGCTGGTGATCGCCACACCTTCTGAATTCTTCAGCAGGGTAGCGCGCGATTACGCTTCCCAAATACCCGTTATACAGGGGGACATGGCAGGCTTCTGGGGAGAGCAGATCTACCTGGACATGGTACAGGTAGACCCCGTGAAAGAAGCAATGCAGCAGCAGTTTGAGCGGAACGCGGTGAATTCGGGTATAATGATGGTTGACCAGTTTCTCGGGGGAAAAGAGGTATTTAACCCCATGAAAATACTGCGAATTGGTTACGCCCCTTTGATTTTGAACAATGACCATAACCCCCGTCCTGTACCTTTTGGAAAGACACATTATACGGATGAGGATGTGCAGGAATGGATGGATACAAGGCAGAGATGGATACACCTGATGGATTTATCAGGTCAGTATGCTATTGAACAGGCCCGAAGGTATGGATCATCTATTGAAGAGAAAGGGGATCGGGCAGTTGTACCTTCAGCAAAGGTACGCACGGAGGGCGATACGGTTGTTGTTGAAAATCAATTTTACAGGATGGAAGTAGAGAAAAAGAGTGGGGGTATACGCAGCCTGTATGATCTTGAACTTAACCGGGAACTGGTAGACAAAGATGCCCCGTACCTGGCCAACCAGTACGTGATGGCGGCCAGGGGTGAATGCGCGGGCACCCGTGACAGGTATGAAAGCGCCCCCGGGTTTGACCGTGTCAGTGTTTCCGTTGAGTCACACAACCCCGGGTACGTTAAAGTGATCATAAGGGGCAGGTGCAACCATTCATTCAACGGCCTTGATCTTCTTTCAGAATTCTTTAAGCAGGCCTTCGGCATATCCATTCCTCCTTTCGGGGTGGGTGTTTTACTTGTGGCCCTCACATGGGATCTCAACAGGCCACTTGACCTTGAACAGGAAATTGTTCTTCCCGCGGATAAGAAGCGGGTTGATTTTGTGCAGCGCTTTACCGGCAATTGCCCGCAGGTGAAGGAACATCTTTTCGCCTATCCCCTTGAAAAGTCTTTCAAGGATACATTGATGTATGATAAGGGGCATACCGTGTACAGGTTCGCCCCGGCCATGCCATGGAGCAATGGTGACATTATTCCGGCGGCACGAATGATTGAAGACTTCAGAAGCATCAATGATACTCTATATCCATTCAAATGGATGCACGGCATTCCTCCAGGCTTCAATTTTGACACCTTTGTTGCCGTTCCCGGCGATGGATGCACGGTACTGTTCACTTCAAATGAAAGCAAGGTGATAATCCCCGGCTCCCTGGATAAGAAGCCATTGGAGGGTCCTTTCGGAGGGGGATTCTACCATTGTACCGTTGGGTGGACCATGTGGGGATTCCTGGGGCTGGGGGTGAAGCCGCCGGAAGAAATAGAATTTCATTCATCTCTTACCAGTTTCAGGTCGGGCGAGAACGAAAATATCGTATGCAGCCGGGGCCGGGAAATGGCGGGCTTCAGGCATGCTGAAAGGGTAAATACCGGCGATCAACGCGTGGAAGTGGTGAGGGCATGGCCTGAAGATAACAATACCGTAATACTCTGGTTGAGAGAGTTTTCCGGGCAAGAGCTCAGAACATCCATAAGTTTTAATTCTGATATGATGATACAAAAAGCATGGGAAGCCCGAAGTGATGGTGCTTCTGTTAAACGTTTAGCTGTTTCCCGAAACACTATACCGCTGCGTATGCAACCAGGTCAGTTAAAAATTCTAAGGGTAGAGCTGTTGGAGAAAGAAAAATAAAGCATGAAGGAGGTCTCTTATGCCAGTATCATACAACCATGAAAAGGTGCTGGAATTATGTTCACGACTTGAGAAGATCTACACCCCTTCTGTTGCGGATACCCTCGACGACATGGGATTTATGAACCAGGCCATGCGTGCCGGCTTCTCTCCAATTATGCCTGGTACCACCATTGCCGGTCCGGCATTCACTCTTGACGAAGCGAAGACCCGAAAGAGCCAGCGACTGGATGATTATGATCCTCAGTTCGTGGCACAGGTGCTTTCGGATATATTTGGCAACATGGAGAAGGGCCAGGTGGTATGCGTGAACACCAATGGGTTTCACGGTGCCGGGGCCTTCGGAGAGCTTATGTCCACCACCTGCAAGTACTTTGGGGGTGTTAAGGGCGCCGTGGTGGACGGCCCCATACGTGATATCAGCAGAATACTTGAAATAGAGTTCCCCGTCTGGGCAAAAGGGAACATTCCCACAGATTCAATCGGACGGGTGGACATTGTGGGTATTGGAAATCCCATATGGTGCGGGGGGATACGGGTAAACCCCGGGGACATTGTGTTTGCCGATATGGACGGGGTAGTGATCATTCCGATGTCAGATGTTGACCTTGAAGAGGTGGTAATCAGGGCTGAAGAGGTAGCCATGGCCGAGCGCCGCTCCAGGAAGGAGATCCGCTCCGGGATGTCACTGCTTGACGTGTATAAAAAATACGGTAAACTGTGATGGCTGTCATCAGCTTTTACTACTATGACCGCAAACTCGAAATCAGCATACCTGGTGAAAGGCTTGTGGATAAAATGGATGCGGACCCCGTCCCCCCCCTTGATGACGTGTATAATGAAACCCTTCGGGCCATTGGGAGGCCATACGGCACCGTGCCGTTACGCGAAATTGTGCATCAGAAGTCCCGGGTGCTGCTGGCGGTACCCGATAGAAGCAGGCATACCGATATTCGTGAGGTGCTGCGGGCAGTGTGTGACGAGTTGGACGAGGCGGGTGTTCCCCGCAGTTCCATTACCATCCTGGTGGCACTGGGCACCCACAGGCCAATGAATGAATCGGAATTGCGGCAAAAACTGGGAGACGGGGTGACCCGCAGGTACACCGTGGTAAACCATGATTATGATGATATGGCCGGGCTTATTGATCTGGGTAAGACTGCCGACGGCCTTCCGGTGCAGTTTAACCGGATGATACTGGAGCATGATGTTGTCATGTCAATAGGTAACATAAGTGCCCACCCGGTGGGTGGTTTTTCTGGAGGAGCAAAGGGGCTTCTGCCTGGTATCGCGGGGAAGCGTTCTACTGATTATTTTCACTGGGAAGCAACGAAATATCCCCTTTTCGATATCTTTGCAAACGCCGATAACCCTGTTCGGCTTGAGATGGAGCGTATTGTGAAAAAGGCGGGTCTCCATTTTATCGTGAACACCACTGAGAACGCGCAACGGCGTATATCTGGAGTGTTTGCCGGGGATTTTGTACAGGCACACAGGGCAGGAGTAGCCTTTCTGAAAAAGAACCCGCTGATCGCTTTTCCAATGGCCCAACCCGACGTGCTTGTTGTGGGCAGCGGTGTTGACCGCCCTGACTTCTGGGGTGGTGCGGCGGGGATCTATGCCGCCGCGGCACTCCTCAAGGAGGGGGGGACGGTGATGCTGTACGCGGCCTGCCCGGAGGGGGTGGCCCCCGAGCACCCGGTGGTGACTGAATACGGCTATCCCCGCTGGGAAGAGGTACAGCGACTGGTTGAGGCTGGAAAGATCAATGACCGTACCGGTGCTTCTCACCTGCTCACCGTTGGCAGAATACTTGAAGAGAACAATATAAGAGTACACCTGGTATCCGAAGGTATAACCCCTGAAGAAGCTGCCGTGCTGGGGTTTCATTATTATCATGACCCGCAGGCTGCTCTTGATGATGCCGTAAAACTGACCGGACAGGACGCGGAGATACTGGCATACGAGAGGATATGATATGGGACACAAGAACAAGAGCAAAAGACTTCTTGAAAACACTGACAGGCTTGCCACGGCACTTCTTCGGGTGGAGCTTTTGAAGGCCTGCGGTATAACCCGTGAAGAGATAGAGGGAAAACCGCTTATCGGGGTAGTGAATTCATGGAACGACCTGCTGCCCGGGCACCTGCATTTCAGGGATCTGGGAAAATGGGTGCGGGACGGGATACTCATGGAAGGGGGGATACCCCTTGAATTCAACCATATAGCACCCTGTGACGGGTACAGCAACGGGCTGCCCGGCATGAAATACGTTCTGCCCATGCGTGAACTCATTGCTGATTCAATCGAATCAATGGTGATGGCCCACAGCTTCGACGGGCTTGTGTTCATCTCAGGGTGCGACAAGATAGTTCCGGCCCAGCTGATGGCGGCGGCACGTCTTGACCTGCCCTGCGTATTTGTCACTGGTGGGCCCATGCTCCCCTTCAACGAGTTCGCCCCAAAGGGAACGCCGCCGGTGGTTTCCATGATCAGCCTGCCAGGACCTGGAGCCTGCAGCGGCATGGGCACGGCTGTGTCAATGCAGCTTCTGGCGGAGGCACTGGGCATGTCGCTGCCGGCAAGCGGGGCTACCCACGCGGTGCATAACCAGAAATACATCATGGCAAAAGAAAGCGGCAGGCAGGTGATGCGGCTGCTTGAACAGGGCCTCACCCCGTCAAAGATCATGACCAGTGATGCCATGCATAACGCCCTGGTTACCGTGGCAGCGGCAGGGTGTTCTACCAACGTTATCATTCACCTGTTGTCCATCGCCAGTGAGCTTGGCATCGAGCTGTCAGTGGACGATTTTGACAGGGTATCGCGGGAGGTGCCCCATGTACTTGGTGTGTACCCTTCCGGGCCTTACTTTCTCATTGACGTATACCGGGCCGGTGGGCTGCCCGCACTGCTGAACAGAATTGAGAACCACCTGAAGCCGGAGGCGATTACGGTGACAGGAAAAAGTCTGGCGGAAAACATAGAAGGGATCAATTGCGGTGATGACGACGTGATCCGCACCCCATCCAACCCGTATCACTTTGAAGGCGGGATTGCCATACTCAAGGGGAACCTTGCACCGGGGGGGGCTGTGGTGAAATCAAGCGGTCTGCCGCGGGGCATGGAAAAGTTTACTGGCGCCGCCAGGGTTTATGACAGTGAGGAAGAGGCCATCACCGGCGCCATGGACGGCGAGTTTCAGAAAGGAGACGTTATCATAATACGCTACGAGGGCCCGGTGGGTGGTCCCGGTATGCGGGAGATTCTTACCGTCACCGAGCTTGTGTTTCAGCTGGAGCTTTCAGAGTCGGTGGCCCTGGTAACCGACGGACGATTCTCGGGCTTCACCAGGGGGCCGGCGGTGGGCCACGTGGTGCCCGAGGCACAGCTTGGTGGTACCCTTGCCCTGGTGAAAAATGGGGACAGTGTGACCGTGGATATACCAGGCCGGAAACTCACCCTGCATGTTGATGAAAAAGAGATTATCTCCCGCAGAGAATTATTCAAGATACCCCGGCGAAAAGTGGGAGGTTACCTTGAACGGTACGCGTCTATGGTAACACAGGCCGACACGGGCTGCGTGCTGAGACCTGGAGGCGGCAAATGAACATACTGGTTACAGGAAGTGAAGGCTATGTAGGAAAGCGGGCGGTTATGCACGCACTGGAGGAGGGTCACCGGGTGAGGGGTTTTGACAAGAAGTCCTCTTCAATGCAGCGCGGGAATTTCGAACACGTAACGGCCGACATTACCAGTCTTCACCAGGTGCAGCAGGCTGTGACAGGAATGGAAGCAGTGTTTCACTGCGCCGCGGCACTGGCACAGTTTGTGCGCGATGAAACAACCATGACGCGTGTGAATGTACAGGGTACGGCTAATGTCTTACAGGCTGCCCTTGACGCAGGAGTGCGGAAGGTTGTTTTCCTTTCGTCGGTTGAGGTGTACGGTATTGACGTGCCGGTGCCATGCACCGAAGACCAGCCGCCAACTCCCGTTTGCCGCTACGGGCATGACAAGGTGGAATGTGAAAAGCTGTGCGAAGATTATCAGGAACGGGGTCTTGACGTGACGGTGTTTCGTCCCCCTACGGTGAACGGTCCGGGGCAGAACGAGCCTTTCCTGGTGGAGCAGATGGTGGCAACCAGCGAAGGAAAGGCAACCATACTTCCAGGCGGAGGGAACACCAGGCTGCAGATGGTACACGCGGATGACCTGGTACGGGCCATGATGATGGCACTTATCGTGCCTTCGGCCAGGGGGCTGGTGTGCAACATATCCAGTGACAACGTTCCCACGTTGCGTGAGCTTTCCGAGGCCTTGTATCATCACGCCGGCAAAAAGCCGAAATTCGTTAACGTGCCGGCTGGCGTGGCACGCTTTGCGGTAAAGACCCTGTCGTTATTGGGCATTTCACCCCTTGAACCCCAGCACCTTGAGATAGCCCTCAGGGATTACATGTTTGATAATACAAGGGCAAAGCAGCAGCTGGGGTGGTACCCTCTGAAAGATGATATACAGGCTGCCATTGACGCGTACGATTTCATGTTCTCGTGAGGCTTTTATGAAAATAACACTTGTTGGGCAGGCAACAGTATTAATTGAAATGGAAGGACTGGTCATCATGACCGACCCATGGTGGGGACAGTTCGAGTTTCTCCGCGGTGTACCTATCGGGCTTGATCCAGAAACCCTCAATCGGGTGGACATCATGGCGGTTACCCACAACCACGTGGATCATTTCTGCAGGCCCGCCATAGAACTTGCCCGCAGGCTGGAGAGCACGGTGGTTGGATCTGTGAAAGCGGCCAGGAGGGCAATGAAACACGGCCTGGATGATGTTCATCAGCTTATAGCCGGTGAATCAGTCAGGGTGAGGGGTATCACCATACACGCGGTGCCCGCTGATCATCCATTCGCCAGGGACGCTGTAGGACTGGTGATTGAAGGAGAGCGTACCGTGTACTTTTCGGGAGACACCCGGTACGTGACCAAACTGAAAGAGGCATTGTCAGAATTTACTATTGATATTGCCATGGTACAGGTTGCCTGTTCCCATTACCCCTTCATCGGGAAGGACGGGATGGATATGGAAGATGCCGCCAGGTTGGTGCGTGATCTTAAACCGGGCATAGTTGTACCCGTCCATTTCCAGGTGAAGGGGAAGACCATAGGCATTGAGGCATTACAAGAATGGGAGGTGGACGCCGGGCTGATAGTGCCAAAACCGGGAATACCCATGGAGGTAACATGACATGGAAAATGAACAGCAGGTAATTATGGAGCCGCCCCGCGGTTTCGGACGTATCCTGTCCCTTGGACCGGGACTTGTCTGGGCGGCCAGCGCGGTTGGAGTCGGTTCGCTTGTGTTTGCCACCCGAGCGGGTGCCATTTTCGGCCTGGTTCTGATCTGGGCCCCCGTCCTTACCATCACATTGAAGTATTTCATGACAGAACTGGTGGGCAGGTACACCATCTCCACCGGAGAGAACGTGGTGACCGCTTTTGGGCGGGTATCGGTCTCAATTGGTCCCCTGCGGTTGCCGGCAGGATGGATCATCTGGATATTCTGGCTGTTCTTTATAGTAAGTATTGCCGGTATGAGCGGCATCTCCCTTGCTGTTGGCAGCAGCCTGTTTGGCCTGTTCCCCGGTCTTTCATACGTTACATGGGCTCTTGTAAGCCTGGCAGCTATATGGCTTATCCTGTTGCTGGGAAGCTACCGGGCACTGGAGTGGTCCTCCAGGTTGCTTATGCTGGCAGTAGTGTTTTTTGTATTTTACGCGGTATACAAGATGCCGCCCGGTACAGTCGAACTGGTAGATGCCCTTACGCCTCCACGGGCACCTGATAACTCACTTCGCGAACTTATCCCCCTTCTTGGCTGGGCCGGGGCGGGGGCTATTGGAACCATATGGTTTTCGTTGTGGACACAGGGAAGCGGCAGGGGGGCGGCGGCAACAGGCAAAATTCCTGACCAGTCAGAATACGGAAAGATAAGGGGGTGGATCAGGGTAAACCAGCTTGACCTGCTGGTGAGTACCATACTTACCATGGTGCTCACGGTGGGATTTTTGCTTGCGGGGTCAAGCATACTTCGACCGCTTGGCCTTGTGCCCGATGGTGAAGAGATGGGAACGGTGCTCGCGCACATCGCCGGGAAATTCTTTGGCGAGAGGGGAGAGGTAATATTTCTTGTTGGTATATTCGGTACTCTCTTCAGTACGGTGCTTGCAAACATTGATGGGCTTTGCCGTGTGGCTGCAAGTGCCCTGGGATACCGAACCGGCGAGAAGCAGGTGAAATCACGTCCATACCGGTTGTTTCTTGCCATCTACATCATATTTTCAGGGCTGTTTGCCACCATACTGCCTGCCCCGGTAATACTTTTACAGGTGACTGCGGGCATCGATACCCTGTTGTTGCCGGTGGTAGCGTGCCTGGCGGTATATATATGTAAAGAATATCTCCCTGGCCCGTTGCAAGCGGGGAGAATAGCGGTTTGGATAACGTATTTCTCTGCCGCGTTTTTTGCCTTCTTTATAGTGCTTCTGCTCACCGCCATGATACGGGGGGTGCAGTTTGGGTTGTGAGGGTGATGGTCAGTCCACATATATCCGCGGAACCCTGAAGCTGATAGTGGTAAGCACCTCGTAAGTGATGGTGCCGATCTTTTCACAAAGTTCTTCAAGCCGTACCTGGTGCCCGTCCATTTTGCCGAACAGGAGCACGTCGTCCCCGTTGTAGGCAGTACCGTCGGGGCCAAGGTCAACCATGGCCTGGTCCATGCAGATGGTGCCGGTTACCGGGTAGCGCTTTCCCCGGATGATCACCTCAGCCCTGTTTGACAGCAGCCTGGGGTACCCGTCACCGTATCCTGCGGGAAGTGTTGCTATGCGTGTCTGGCGGTCGGTCACGTAGGAGTGGCCGTAGCTGATGCCGGTGCCAGGGGGAACCACCTTGAAATAGGATACCCTTGTTTTTAATGACATGACGGGTTCCAGTGTTTTGCCGTTGAAGTCGGCGTCCGGCAGGTAGCCGTTGGGGTTATACCCGTAGAGCATAATTCCGGGACGCACCATGTTGAAATGGGATGACTTGAAATTGATAATCCCAGCCGAGTTGGCCAGGTGTACCAGTGGTGGCCGTGTCCCGTCCTTCTCCATTTTGTTGACGATCTCTTCGAACCTTGCGACCTGGGTTTCGGTAAAGTGGCGGTCGTCTTCGGCCTTCGCCAGGTGTGAGAAAATACCCCGCACATCAACATTCTCCATGGCGAAAGTCTCTTTAATGAAACGTTCAGCATTGTACCAGTGAACGCCGATGCGTTCCATGCCGGTATCTATCTTCAGGTGCACCCTGGCGGTTTTCCCCATCGCCTTTGCCATCCGGGATATTGCAATGGATTTATCCAGCGATGAGCTGGTTATTTCGATGTCAAAGTTGATGAAATCGGCTATCTGCTCGGTGTTGATGGCCCCAAGCACTACAATGGGAGCGGTGAAGCCGTTCTCCCGAAGAAATATCCCTTCTTCAAGGTAGGCCACCCCGATGGAATGGGCTCCCGCTTTCAACAGTTCCCTGCTTACCCGCACGATACCGTGACCGTAGGCGTTGGCCTTTACCATGGCCATTATCTTCACATCAGGGCTTATGAGTGACCGCACCACCTGGAAATTATTCACCAGACTGGCAACAGAAACTTCCGCCCTGGTGGGCCTGTTAATATATGCTTCGTGTGTAAATACCATTCTTAATATCCTTTAAGGATTACCGCAACGGTTTTTAAAAATCATACTCTCTGCGTTCTTTGTGTCCCTGTGGTAACCCCTTATAGAATTTTAAGCTCAAAAAATCAATGAAATAATGTGGCAGGTGATATACTTATGGTAGTAAATATTTATACCATCAGTACAGGATTGCTGTTGACAAAACAGTATTGCTGTTAAAGTATAGATATATTCATTATTAACAGTAGAAAAGGACGTATTCGTGCGAGTCTCATTGCTAAAGAAAAAGAAATATCCTGTCGTTGTACCAGAAAACCAGCATTCCATGACAACCTTTGATGTCGAACGGGAAGTACTTGGTGTACTCAACCATCTTCGGCGTAAGGGGTATGAGGCCTACCTGGTGGGAGGATGCATTCGTGACATTCTTCTGAAAAAAACCGCGAAAGACTATGACATAGTCACCGATGCCCGCCCAAACCAGATAAAGCGGATATTCAGACGATGTTACCTCATCGGGAAGCGTTTCCGGCTTGCCCACGTGTATATCGACCGGCAGCGCTTCGTGGAAGTGGCTACATTCAGGGGGATTGTAGACCCGGGAGACTACGAAGAGGGCAGCTACGCTGCCAACAATGTTTTCGGCACCATGAAAGATGATGTACTCCGAAGAGACTTTACGGTGAACGCCCTCTATTATAACAGTGCCGACGGCAGTATAATTGACTACACGGGGGGGCTTTCTGATCTCAAGAAGAGGATAATGCGTTCAATCGGTGATCCCGAAACCAGGTTTGCCGAAGATCCCGTGCGGATTATACGCCTGGCCCGTTTTTGTGCCCAGCTTGACATGACCCCTTCCCGAAGAGATATGAAGGCGGCTAAAAAACTTGCCCATCGCATTGTAGACGCCAATGACAGCAGGCTGCTTGAAGAGATATACAAGATATTCAGAAGCGGTGAATCGGGAAATATATTCAGAAACCTGAATGACTACGGGCTTCTGCAATACTGGTATCCCGAGCTTTGCCGGTTACAAGACCCCGAATCCTGCTTCACCAGGCTTGACGCAATTGACCGGCATAAAAAGTCGGGAGCTGATGTGCACTCAAATATTTATTTTACCGCCCTTTTCTATGATATACTTGAAGAAGCCGTTAAAAAGGAAGAACCGGCTAATTTCCAGGAGACATTCATGATGCTGCGCAACCAGTTCAGGGAACTGGCGATACGTATGCGCATGCCCCGTGCCGAGTTTGACCGCATGTGCAACAACGTGGCACGCCAGGGAATGTTTACCAGTGATCCGGGAAACCCGAAGCGGCGAAAGCAGGAAAACCGCTTCATGAGAAACCAGTATTTCGCTGATGCCATGCGTTTCTTCGAGATACAGGCCGAGGCCACCGGCAGTCACACAGAAGCACTGCAATACTGGAAAAACCGTGTGGCAGAGATGCGAAAAACTGACCGCAACGTGAAAGGCGGCAAAGAACCACGTAAAAGACCGGGCAAGCCCCGAAACCCTTCGCGAAATCAAAAAGACAGCAGACACAGGCTTGAAAATACGGGTGATAAGAGATCAGCCCGGCGATGAGATTTACTTCTTCAGTATACGTGATCCATTAAAATCATGTAACTGCTCAGTTGTCATGATGAAAAGATTCAATTATCGTGAAATGAATAAAAATATGATGGTTCCCCCCCGCCGAAGGCGGGGGGAACCATCATTAGATCTGTTCATTATATAGAAAATGATATTTATTCTGATAATAGCTGAGTAGTAACAAAATCATCAAGAAAATAAATTCTCTAAACGCTGTAAATGAAAATTATTGTCATTTAGCGTGAGAATAGGTATATTGTTTAAAGTTAGATATATCTAACAGTATTGGAATAATTATGTACATGGAGGGATATAATGATAACGGTCGCGTGTGCTACCGATGATAAAAAAACATTTTCAGGTGGACATTTTGGTGAAGCCCGGTTTTACATGATCTTTAACGTGGATAAAAATGGTAGTGAACAGGTGGAAACCATTGAAAACGTTACCCTTGATTACCAGGAGACTGTTAAGGAACATGGGGACCCCATGAAGGCCAAGCATGTTATGATACTTCTGAAAGAAAAAAACGTGCAGGTTCTGGCTAACAAAAAGTTCGGGCCCAATATTGCAAGGATCAAGATACGTTTTCTTCCAGTCATTATGAATGTTGAAAGTGTACAGGAAGGTCTGGAAATGATAAGGGAGAACTATGACAGGATATACGGTGAATACTCGAAGGGAGTTGACAGAAAGCAACTGCGAATTGAACAGGGGTCGGTAAGATAAAAAAATGAATACTGAAAGGATACTTGAAGCGGCCCGTGTCCTGGAGTTACATGACAGGGCATCATTGCAGGATATAAAAGACGCCTACAGGGAAAAGCTCTACAGGTGGCATCCGGACAAGTGCAAAGAAAACCCTGAACTATGTGCTGACATGACAAAAAAGTTAATTGAAGCCTATGGGATCATTATGGAATATTGTAATAATTTCAGGTATACTTTTACTGAAGCTGAAATAAGAAAAAACATTGAGTTTGAAGATCCTGAATCCTTCTGGGCGAGACGATTCGGTAACGACCCTTACTGGGGTGCTACATGAAAATTGATAGCAATTTAGTTTATAAGTAACTACTCAGCTATTACTAAAATATTGATCATTTGTTTCATAATGGAAAGGAATTGGATCATCTCCCCCCGCCGAAGGCGGGGGGAGATGCTGCATTATTATTCATTTTATAATAATTTTGATTATTCATTATGACAGCTGAGTAATTATGTTTATAATATAATTATCATCAAATAAGGTGCACAAAGGAAAACACACATGGCCATGATAATCGATGGAAAGGCTATTGCCGCCAATGTAAAGAAACAGGTGGCAGAAGAGATCGCGAAACTTGACACAAAACCGCGTTTCGTGGTTGTACAGGCGGGGGATAATCCTGCTTCGACGGTGTACGTGCGAAACAAGCTGAACGCCTGCAGGGAAATGGGCATAGAAACAGTAAACGCAACCCTTGATGAAAGTATATCCGAACAGGACCTCCTGGGGCTGGTTGAGGGGTTTAATAATTCAACCCGTTTTCATGGCATACTGGTACAGCTGCCCCTGCCGGGGCACATTCGGCTTGAACCTGTTATCGAGGCCATCGATCCCGTAAAAGACGTTGACGGGTTTCATCCACTGAACGTCGGCCGGCTTACCGTACGCAGCAATACCCCGTACCTGCACCCATGCACCCCCTGGGGCATTGTACATATGCTGGATACAGTCTACGGGAAAAAGAACATGGTAAGCGGTCTGTGCGGAAAAAAGATCGTGGTAATCGGCCAGTCCCTCATCGTGGGCCGCCCCCTTGCCATCATGCTGCAGAACGATGGTGCCACCGTAACCATGTGCGACAAGAATACTCCGGATCTTACAAAAGAAGTGGCAGGGGCCGATGTCATCATATCGGCTACCGGTGTTCCCTTCCTGGTGAATCCCGCAATGGTGAAGGCCACGGGTAAAAAAGATATCACGGTGATTGATGCCGGCATCGCCAAAGTTGACGGGAAGATAGTGGGAGACGCCGACCCGGCGATTTACCACCTGGTTGGTGCCGTATCACCTGTTCCCGGTGGGGTGGGGCCCGTAACTGTTGCCTTTCTCACGCGGAACATTTTGAAAGCCTATTGCATGCAAAACAAACTTCCCGTTCCCATTATCAGGGAATACAGGAAAGATTCTTAAAAAACTGACGAAAAATTCTGTATTTTTCACTAAAAAAGTGAATTAATCATTATCCCGCTTGACAATATATACTTTCAGTTGCTAATATTACATATTAGCACATTTATAACAAAGTAGTACCGGGAATGAAAATTATATATGGTACACCCCTGGTTGCATTGCCCGATGCTGAATCAGGGGTGTACTTTTTCATTTACGGCTAATAAAAAGCATACTGCTTTTGCAGAGGAAAGGTGAAATATGAAACGACCAGTTACGTATATGAACAAGCTGAAGGATGAGCGCAGCTTTAAGAAAATTTTTGATGTAACATGCAGTCATGGTGATACCGTGTACTGCGAGTACTTGCAGGACGGTGTCCGCAAGACAGAGACCTACCGCGACCTGGAGAAAAGATCCCTGGACACTGCCTGTACCCTGCAGCAACGCCTGGATGGCATACCCAAAGGCACATTTATCGGCATTCATTTTGATAACTGTCCCGAGTGGCCCGCGATTTTCTGGGGTATACTCATGGCAGGATATAACCCGATACTGCTGGACTTTCGTGCATCGAAGGAGAACCTGGAATACCTGCTTACCCAGTCTGGTGCGGGAGCCATCATCACCGATGATGCTGTAGTTGACAACGACATACTGGTGCTCAAGCGTAATGATCTTATGAACAGTCTCAAACATCCCGATGCCGGATGGGAACCAACCTGGGGAAAGTACCTGGCTTACTGTACCTCCGGCACCACCGCAAGCTCGCGTATTTACGTGTACGACGGGGCCGCGGTTGCCAGCAACATTTACCGCAGCGGTGATACTTTCGAGGTGAGTCCCTACCTGATGCGTGAGGGTGATGTACGGGTGCTGGCTTTTCTGCCATTTTATCATATTTACGGTTTCGTTGCCATATACTGCCTATACTCGGTATGCGGCAGCACCTTCGTGTATCTCCCCGATCGGGATCCCATGAGCATACTTGAAACAAGCAGAAGTTTCGGGGTTACCCATATCGCTTCTGTCCCACTAATGTGGAACAACATAGTGAAAAAGGTGTACATGCAGCTGCAAGACGCCTCTCCCCTGAAGCGGGCCATGTTCCGAGCCATGGTGGCAACCAGTCTTGCCATGCAGAAAATAGCCCCCGAGAAGGGACGCCAGTTTGCCATGCAGAAGCTTTTCGGGGCACTCCACGATAAACTGCTGGGCCGTGCCATACATTCAACATCTTTCGGCGGTGCTTCGCTGTCCCAGGAAAATATACGATTGATGGCCGCCTTCGGGTATCCTATCGGCGGCGGGTACGGAATGACAGAGGTGGGTATCATGTGCGCCGAGTCGGGTGAAAACCGCAAACGGAGAATGAGCGGCAGCAATGGAAAGCCCATCCTTGAAGTGAAGCTGGTGAAAGAGGACGGCTCTGCTGCCACCACCGGCAGCGGTGAGCTTTTTCTGCGGGGAGATACCATGCACATCGGACGCCTGAAAGACGGAAAGATGGAAGGGCCACTTGTAGATGAAGAAGGCTTCTTCGCAACCGGTGACATGGTGTATGTTGATAAAAATGGCTACCTCTTCTGCAGGGGAAGGTCAAAGGACACCATAGTTCCCGCCTCGGGTGAGAACGTGTATCCCGATGAACTTGAAGAGCATTTTCTCAACGTGATCGGTTTAGAAGAACTTACCATACTGGGTGTGGATGACGGCAGGGGCAGTGAACGTATCACCATGCTCTTTCGGCCGCAGGAAGACTATAAAACCGGGAAAGGACTCAATGATATATCCCGCAAGCTTCATGCGATAAACCGTAAGCTTCCTTCGTACCAGCAGGTACAGGACATCTACGTGTCAGAAGAACCGTTGCCCGTGACTACCAGCATGAAAGTGCAGCGAAGCAAGGTGAAGACAGCCATCGAGAAGGACGAGTGGCCCAAGGTATCGCTGGATGCGCCGGTGGGAGTTATCCTGGCCGACGAGGACACCCATCATTACACGGTTGACGCAGAAATAATGGAAGGTGTACGCAGTGTTTTTTCTGAAGTACTGAATATAAAACCAGAAAAGATCGGTGATGATGATCATTTTATAAATACCCTGGGGGGGGACAGTCTCGATGCCATAAGCCTGGCAAGCCAGCTTGAAAAACGTTTCAGCATCGTGGTGGACGATTCAATGCTGTTGCGGTGCACCAGCGTAAGGGAGCTGGCCAGGGAGATAGAGCGGCAGATTTCAGGCGAAGACCTGCAGCATGGTTCGCCCCAAAAGCCGCTGCAGAAACAGGAACCCGTTACTGATTTTACACAGACTGACGAGTACAGGGCATTCCAGGCCATGATGGGACTTTCAGATTACAACCCCTATTTCATAAAGCATGACTCCACGGTAAAAGATACGTCTGTGGTAGACGGCAAAGAGATCATGAACTTTGCCTCGTATAATTACTGCGGCCTGTCGGGTCATCCTGAAACGGTTAAGGCAGGTGTTGAAGCCCTTAAAACACTGGGCTCATCGGCAAGCGGCAGCCGTCTTCTCACCGGAGAGAAAAGTCTCTACCGGGAACTTGAAGAAGAGATCGCCAGGTGGAAGAGCACCGAGGATGCCATCGTGCTGGTTTCAGGACACGCAACCAATGTTTCGTTTGTGGGTAACTTCTGTGATGAGAACGACCTTATACTCTATGACGCCCTTGCCCATAACTCAATAGAAGAGGGATGCCGTCTCTCGAAAAGCCGAAGCAGGGCTTTCCCGCACAACGATTACAATGCACTCGAGAATATACTTGAAAGCCAGCGTAAGTATTACCGCAAGGTGCTGATAATAATTGAGGGCGTTTACAGCATGGACGGGGACATTGCCCCGGTGCCCGAATTTGTCCGCCTGAAAAAGAAATACGGTGCCTTTCTCATGGTTGACGAGGCACATTCTGCCGGGGTTATCGGGGCAACAGGAAAGGGTGTGGACGAACATTTCAACCTTGAACCCGATGACGTGGACATCAAGATGGGAACCCTTTCAAAGGGTATCGGCAGCTGCGGCGGGTATATCGCCGGAAAGAAGGCACTGGTTGAGTATCTGCGATATAACCTGCCCGGATTTGTCTTCAGCGTAGGCATTACCCCCGCCAACGCCGCGGTGGCACTTACGTCCATACGCCTGTTGCAGAAAGATTCAGGCATGGTGCAGCAGCTGCAGAAGAATATCAAAACATTCGTAGACCGGGCCCGTAAGCACGAATTCGACATCTGCCTGGCAGGTGAAACCGCCATCATTCCCATTCATGTTGGTGACGAGTTCGAGGCAATGCAGATATGCCGCAATTTACAGGAAAGGGGCGTTTTCGTTGCTCCCGCCATATATCCAGCGGTAGCCAGGGGCCAGGCACGGCTCAGGTTCTGCGTCACCAGCGACCATAAGGAAGAACAGATCCATTATGCCCTTGATACGCTGAAAGAGGTATGGCAGGGTGTAGAGACAGCGGCAGTGGTGAAATAGCATCTTTTATCTGAAAATTTATAACAACCCTGCTTGACAGACCAGAATATTGGCCCTGTGAAGTCAGGGTTGTACTCCAGGGTATGAAGGACTATGCAATGACAGAGGAGAGTCTTGCCCTTTAAAAGATACTTGCGCAAAGCAATAAAAATCTTGAAGAAGGTAACCTGAGGCCGGTTGATAAGTCATTTAAAAGAATTAGAGCACGTATTAAAGAATCCGGTCTTGGTGGTGAAATATAATGTGTGTACCATCTGTACCGGGTCGTTAAAAAACCTGCATATTCACTTTTTCATTCCAAAGAAACCGGAAAGAGTGTTACTTCAAAAAAGTCAAACATCTAGGGCATGGATAATTCGAGCTTCGTGTGCTTTGCAATATTATCGAAATCCCGGTCTTTGTGAAGGAGCGGTAACCTGTTTTTAATTGCAGCATGTGCAATAAGGCAATCCATACTTTTTCTTATTGTTATTCCTTTTTTCTTGAGTGATCGATACAAGTGGGATGCACCGATAGCGTCGGGTACCGAATCTTCTTTTGTGAAGCTGTATGCAAGGAGAATATTTTTTACTTCCTCATGTATTTCATCTGAGCGAAATCCCTGTAAAATTTCCATGAGTATTATTGAATGCAGAAAAATGGGTCTATCGTATTCGATGGCTTCTGCCAGAAATTCAGTGTGTTTGTTTTGAGTGCCGTTGAAAAAATCAATCCAAACTGAAGTATCTACGATCAATTTGTTTACCTCAAGGATCTCATTTGATCAAGATTACCATCCCATTTTGCTTTTCCGCGATAGCGTAATAAGCTTTTACGCTTTTCCAATTGTATCAGTTCTTTCAGCGCAACATGAACCACTTCTTTTTTTGATTTCAGATTGGTGGCTTCCATGGCATTGCGCATCAGGTCGTCATCAATTTCAATATTTGTTCTCATAATGGCCTCCTTTTATACACAAAAATAAGTGTTTTTATACACATTGTCAAATGTTTTACAGTAGCCTTTCTAAAAATCATAAGGAGGTATTCTACATTAGACACCGTTTGTTTTACACTTGACGATAGTTCAATTATATTATTAGTTAAGCTTTCCAGGTTTCTCAGGAAGTGATGTTCAGAAAAGGTTTATAGCGATATGGAAGACCTCCTGTATAAAATTGATGAATTTCAAAGGCAGATAAACGATACGCGACCCCTGGCCAGGGAGACGGCGATGTCCCTGAAAGATTATTATAAAATCGGTCTTACCTGGTCAAGTAATGCAATTGAAGGGAATACACTTACTGAATCAGAAACAAAAGTGGTGATTGAGGACGGCCTTACCATCGGGGGCAAACCGCTCAAGTATCATCTTGAGGCATCGGGCCATGCCGAGGCCTTTGAAGAAATGATGAAACTTGTTTCTCAAAAATCAATAGCAGAAGCGGATATTCTGAAACTGCATAAACTTTTTTACAGAAAGATCGATGAAGAAAACGCCGGTACGTACCGTAAAAGTCAGGTATTTATTTCTGGTTCTCATTATCCACTGCCCCAGCCAGAGAAGGTGCCTGTTTTAATGAAAAACTATGTAAAAAGCATTGAAAACTACAGAGTATCAGAACATCCTGTAATAGCTGCGGCACGGGTACACCTGGATTTTGTATTTGTTCACCCTTTTGTAGACGGTAATGGAAGGGTAGCGCGGCTTCTTATGAACCTTGTTCTTTTACAGGAAGGGTATAATATTGCTATAATACCGCCAGTTTTACGTGGGGAATATGTTTCATCAATCGAGGCAGCCCATGAAAATGATGCGGAGTTTTTAAAATTGGTCTGTCGTTGTGTATATGAAACACAAAAAGATTATTTAAGGATGTTAAACTCATAAAAAAACACCGGCTTTCACCGGTGTTTTTTATTTATGCTCTGCAGGTCACGAGGGACTCGAACCCCCAGCCCTCGGTTTTGGAGACCGATGCTCTACCAGTTGAGCTAGTGACCTGTGTTATCTATCACAGAAACCGTAAATGTAATATCTGTCAAGTTTTTTTACTCAGTAATAATCCCCGCAGGCAATAACATCATCTTCAAACAGGCATTTCTGATGATCTTCAGATTCGTCAAACTGAACAGGATAGTTGCCGTCAAAACACGCGGTACAGAACTTACCGTGATGGATATTAAGTGCCTTCAGCATGTTGTCAATGGTAAGATAGGCGATAGAGTCAACCCTGAGATACTTGCGAATTTCTTCTATGGTGTGGGTGGCGGCGATCAGTTCATTGTGGGTGGGAATATCGATCCCGTAAAAGCAGGGATGGGTTGTGGGAGGTGCTGAAATACGCACGTGTACCTCGGTTGCCCCGGCATTGCGAAACATCTTGATGATTTTCCGCATGGTGGTGCCCCGCATGATGGAGTCGTCAACCACCAGTATTTTCTTACCCTTAACCGCCGAACGAACCACGTTGTATTTGATCTTGGCACCAAAGTCCCGTATACGCTGTTCCGGTTCGATGAATGTGCGGCCGATATAATGGCTGCGAATCATTCCCATTTCGTAGGGAATACCCGATTCCCTCGAATACCCGAGGGCGGCACATACCGAAGAATCGGGGATGGGAACCACGATATCAGCATCAACCGGTGCCTGGTGGGCCAGCATGGCCCCCAGCCGAAGCCTCATCTCGTAGACCGACTCGCCAAAGATGATGCTGTCTGGCCGTGAAAAGTAGATATATTCAAAAACGCACAGTGCGTTTCCAGTATTTGCGAATGGAAAATATGATTTAATCCCCGTTGGGCTGATTTCCAGAACTTCACCCGGTTCGATCTCCCGAACATACTCGGCATCGATAACGTCGAAAGATGACGTTTCAGAGGCGATCACGTATGCCCCGTCAAGCCTGCCAAGCACCAGGGGCCTGAATCCGTAAGGGTCACGAACTGCATACAGGGTATTTTTATTCATCATGAGCAGTGAATAGGCTCCCCGAATGGCCTTGAGGGCGTAAATAAACGCTTCCAGGAAATCATCCAGCCGGGATCGTGCCATAAGGTGAACAAGAACCTCTGAATCGATGGAAGTCTGAAAAATGGCTCCTTCTTTTTCAAGGGCTCGCCTGAGGGTGCCCGAATTAACCAGGTTGCCGTTGTGAGAAAGCACCATGGGGCCAAGCACCGAGTCTGCACGCAGGGGCTGTGAGTTTCTTAAGAAAGAAGAGCCGGTGGTTGAATACCGGTTGTGTCCAACCGCTATATTTCCGTGCAGGTTCTGAATATGTTCTTCCTTGAAAACGTCAACCACCTTGCCCATACCGGTATACCTGTAGATGTGATTGGTATCGGATGTGGCAATGCCGGTGGATTCCTGTCCCCTGTGTTGAAGAGCGTACAGGCCAAGGTAGGTCAGGTTTGCCGCCCGGGGATGATTGTAGATGCCAAAAACTCCACATTCCTCACGGGGAATGTGTGAACGAAATGAATCGGAATAATCGCATGCCTTCATCAGTTTTAATCCATGGATGACATAGAGTGGGGTACACAATAAGTATAGTTACTACACTAAAAATATCAATAAATTAATGATAATAGCGTCTTTTTGAGCTTGACTAAATCATACAAGATTAGTATGATTTAAATAATGTCTACTATAATGTCATTACTAAGAGAAGCAAATGAAATTGTCAACAAGAACTAGATACGCGGCCCGGGCGCTGGTAGAGATAGCCCGTCACAGCGGAAACCCGGTTGCGGTGAAAATGATATCAGATTCGCAAAAGATATCCGTAAAATACCTGGAAAATCTTATGAAAAACCTGAAAAAGCACGGTCTGGTTCATAGTTTCAGGGGTGTTGACGGGGGGTATGTACTGGCGCGGGATGCCCAGGCCATTACCATGCTTGATATATACACGGCTGTAGAGGGAAACGTGGAATTCGTCGAATGTGTCAATGACCCCGCATCGTGTACAATATACAGCACCTGTCCTACTAACTGTGTGTGGACCGGGCTTTCAAGGGTAGTACGGGAATATCTATCCAGTTATACCGTTCATGAATTGCTAAATAATCCCAGTAAGGAGTAATATATATGTCAGAACTGCACAAAGATTCAATCTGCATTCACGGTGGTCATGAAATTGATTCGTCGGGTTCGCGGGCTGTGCCCATTTACCAGACAACATCATACGTGTTCTCAGACAGTGATCACGCTGCCAGCCTTTTTGCCCTTGAGAAAGAGGGAAATATATACAGCCGTATTACCAATCCCACCACTGCCGTGCTTGAAAAAAGGATGGCACAATTAAATAGCGGGGTAGGCGCCCTGGCAGTAGCATCGGGACAGTCGGCAATAATGCTGGCCCTTTTGAATATACTCCAGGCGGGAGATGAAGTAGTTTCGGCGGATAACCTTTACGGGGGTACACGAACCCTTTTTCAGTATACCTTTAAACGTATGGGCATCACCGTGAAATTTGCCGATTCGGGAAACATGGATTCGTTTAAAAAACTTATTACCGACAAAACCAGGGCGGTATATGCTGAAAGTATCGGTAATCCCAAGCTTGACGTGGTGGAGCTTGATACCCTTGCCGATATCGCCCACGAAGCCGGCGTGCCCCTCATACTTGATAATACCGTGTCACCATACATCCTCGATCCATTCCCATGGGGAGTGGATATCGCGGTATATTCGGCCACGAAGTTTTTGGGGGGACACGGAAACTCCATCGGAGGCATACTGGTCGACTCGGGAAAATTCAACTGGGATAATGGGAAATTTCCCCTGATCTCTGAAGATGATCCGGGATATCACAACAAGAACTTTCTGAAAGAATTCGGCAATATGGCTTATATACTGAAAGCAAGGGTAAACCTGCTCAGGGACATGGGTCCTGCCCTGTCCCCGTTTAACGCTTTTCTTATTTTGCAGGGTATGGAAACCCTGCATATACGTATGCAGCGGCACTGTGAAAACGCCCTCAAGGTGGCGGCGTTTTTGTCAAACCACGAAAACGTGGAATGGGTGAACTATCCCGGCTTGCCTTCGGGCAGCCAGTTTATCAAGGCCAAAAGATACCTGAAAGAGGGGTTCGGCGCTATTATTGGTTTCGGTATAAAGGGCGGATATGAAGCGGCAGTGAAGTTCATCGATTCTGTCAGCATGTTCTCCCACGTGGCAAACATCGGCGACGTGCGAAGTCTTGTGATCCATCCGGCCTCAACCACCCATCAGCAGCTGATAAAAGAAGAAAAGCAGACATCAGGAGTAACCGATGATTTCATAAGACTTTCTATCGGAATTGAAAATATTGACGATATTATTAATGACCTGGACCAGGCATTGAGTGTAATGTAACACCGGCAGAGTGCCGATGAAATCGGGACAGAGGGGGATCGTTAAGTTTGATGGATGCAAAACAATAATTGTTAATCATATGTCCAAGATAAGAAGACAAAAATTACGCAACGAAGCCACGATCGCAGAAAAAACATTGTGGCATTATCTGCGTAAGAATCGGGTAAAGAATGTTAAATTTCGGAGACAGCATAGTATAGGGCCATATATAGTGGATTTTTATGCACCACAGGTAAAACTGGTCATAGAAGTTGATGGACCGACTCATTATGAAGAGAAAGCTATTATGTTCGATAAAGAACGAACAAAATTTATAGAGTCAAATGGTATAAAAGTTATTAGATTTACCAATAACGAAGTATATACTAATATTGATGGAATTTTGACTGTTATTGAAAACATGATAGATGAATGTATGTCATGAACTGAACGACACCCCCTCCCGTCCTCCCCCTTGGAAAGGTGGAGGGGAAGGAAGGAGTGAACTTGCAGAGTACCCTCTCCCCCTTGAAAGGGGGAGATGTCCCGACGAAATCGGGACAGAAGGGGATCGTTGGGTTTGAGGGATTCACTGGATTCATGTGAAAGGTTGCATGTCGTGAACTGAACGACACCCCCTCCCGTCCTCCCCCTTGGAAAGGTGGAGGGGAAGGAAGGAGTGAACTTG
>CAZAOK010000016.1:0-6784 GCA_964486725.1 uncultured Leptospiraceae bacterium | reverse complement strand
ACCCCCTCCCGTCCTCCCCCTTGGAAAGGTGGAGGGGAAGGAAGGAGTGAACTTGCAGAGTACCCTCTCCCCCTTGAAAGGGGGAGATGTCCCGACGAAATCGGGACAGAAGGGGATCGTTGGGTTTGAGGGATTCACTGGATTCATGTGAAAGGTTGCATGTCGTGAACTGAACGAACCCCCTCCCGTCCTCCGCCTTGAAAAGGTGGAGAGGCAGGAAGGAGAGTACTTTGCAGATTAAGTGATATAATAAGTAATATAATGAACAGGATAACCGCACACATCGCTAATCTTTTTTTCAGGTTCGCATTTATCCGGCGGATACTGTGGAGCTGTATTGTGCTGGCGTTTGCGGGCGGGGCGGCCCTCCTGGTAATAAAAAGTCAGCCGGTGCAAACCTCCCCCGCGGGATGGGAGCGCAGTTTCTTTGTTTCACCGTATAACCTCAAAGCGATAAATATACAGATGGCTTCCAGGGGGAATTATATTGCCTCTGTCTTCCAGGGAGAAGAAAAAGGAAGCAAGGGAATATACGCTGCAGTGTCTTTTAATGGGGGAACTGATTTCTTACCACCCGTGAAAATATCGGATATCAATTCAACCATAGAAACAAGGCCCCATGCTGCAATTGCCGGAAACGGGCATCTCGCGGTGGTGTGGCACAATCTCCCCCGGGGGGATATAACAAGCCGTGTATTTATTTCTGTTTCACGGGATATGGGAGCCAGCTGGTCGTCTCCCGAAGAGCTTAATTTCGAGACGGAAATGGAACTGCTGCCCCAGGTTTTTTACGATGACAGGGGACTGCTGCATCTGTTTTATCATGCCTATCGGAAAGGTGTACTACAGGTTTTTCACGCCCTAAGCAGTGATGAAAAAAAATTTGAGGACGTAGAACCCATTACCGAGATGGGAAGTAAAATGCGTGGAGCTTTTTTCCCGTCAATATATTTTAAGAAAGACAACGTGTTTATCGTATGGCAGGGCAAGGGAGAGCGGGGTGGGGCGTTATCAGATGATCTTTATTTTACCCGTTCATCGAATTATGGAAGAAGCTGGAGCTCCAGGAAAAAAATTACAACAAGCGGGGCGAACGACGCAGCACCTTCACTTGTTATGTATAAAAATACACTTTATTGCGCGTACCAGAACAACGAAGGAAAGAGCTGGTCAATCATGCTTGTTCGGGGATATGAAGATGGTGATGAGTGGGACGCCATACCATTAAAAGTATCGGCGACAAATGTAAACTGTTATTCCCCGAAAGTTGTAGCCTCGGCTGATGATGAAATTATCGTGTTGTGGTATGATAACAGGGAGAGAAGCAATGATATCTATGCCAGGAAATTCTCAATTACTGAAAATAAACTGTTAAACGAGGTTCGGGTCTCTGAAGGCAGGTCTTCAGCATGGAATCCTGAAGCGGTATCAGTGGACAGGAGGGTTGTGGTACACTGGGAACAGTCAAACAGGATAATGGCAAAGTATTCAGATATTTCCGTGAGTCCGCCCAGGGTGTCTTCATACACGCATCCGGATGATCAGTGGTCAAGAGAAGAACGGGCCATAATAAGCTGGAGGCCGCCAAATGATGAATCAGGTATTGCCGGGTATGCCACAATTACAAACGAGTTGCCCTATTTTAATCCAACGGTACAGAACATAGAGCCAGATCTTACGAAGCTCGTCATCCCCGCCCTTGGTGACGGCATCACCTATTTTCACATACGCGCGATTGATGGCGCGGGAAATTACAGCAGGACAATACATTATCCCCTGAAAGTCAGCCGGTCGCTGTTGCCCCTGCCCGAAGTTGTCTCACCCTCCCACCCCGAGGGTGAAGCGGTTAAGAATGACGATCCGGTGCTTACATGGACTATCGAAGATAAGAAGAGAACAAAAGGGTACCTCTACAGTATCGCGAAAGATTCCGTAGAAGACCCTGCGAAATTTACCACAGATAACCGGGTATCATTCAGGGACCTGTCTCCCGGCCGGTATTTTTTTACCGTGCGGGGTGTTGACAAGACCAACAGGCCGGGAAGAATCACAAGCTATGAGCTTGTCGTAGGCAGGGCAGAAAAGGTGGATCCTGAGTATTACCAGCGTATGGCAAGAAATCTCGAGCAGCCTGCCGAAGAAACCAGGAAAGAAATTGCTCCCCGTCTTCCCTACGTGGCCCTACGGTTGCCTTTTGACGTGAAATCTGCCTACCCGGGAGAACCTTTTTCCGCAACCATGATTCCCCGCAGGATTCCCGGAAGCCAGGTGGCGGGGTATTCGTATGTTATTTCAAACAAAAAAAAGGCACCCCCCAGAAAGATCATGACAAAAAATGATGCTATCGGGGTTGATGCCCTTGAAGATGGGGAATACGTGATTGGCGTTCGTGCCCGTTATTACACTGTTGAAAACGGACAAAAAGAATATCATTGGACGGGCCCCTCGTATGCCACTTTTTCTATTGCCAGTAAACCGCTGGAGTCACCCCTGATTGATCTTGGCACCCGCCTGGCTAACAGGATAGCGGGAAACCGCCTGATAGTGGCCCTGTTTTCAGGGGTGCTCATGATGGTGGTTCTCACCGTGGGATTGGGTACGCGAATTACATTTTACGCCGCGTCAGTACAGTTCCGCGTTGGTTCATTTTTCCGTTTTCTCATCTCGGCGATTCGTTAGTCAGTGGCGAGCATCACATTTGAGGCCTTGACCACGGCATATACTTCTTTACCCTTTGTCAGCATGAGTGTTTCTGCTGATTTTTTTGTTATAATAGATGTGATTTCAGCACCTCCGGGAAGCTCAACAATTACCTCGGTGTTGACAGCCCCATCATGAATTTCCTTAACTTTACCTTTTAAAACGTTTCGTGCGCTAATGTTCATGCAGACCTCCGTTGTTTATCAGTATTTATATATACAACAATGCTCTTTCAGTTTTTTCCACGACACATCAATTGTAATGGATGTAATCCCTGTTTATGAAAAAAGCACCTGTAATAAATAATATATACTATTGGGATGGATAATGCAACACCGGGTGGCTGAAAATTCAGGGCATAATTCCGGTAGTGCTTTCGTTGATAAACACTGATAGTCGAGACAGTAACATGAACGGGGGCCGTCAATGCTACCCCTTATAATTCCCGCGTCGTAACTACTCAGCTGTCATGATTAAAAGATTTAATTACCGTGAAATGAATAAAAATATGATGGTTCCCCCGCCGAAGGCGGGGGGAACCATCGTTTCCACCCTGTCCTCGACAACGATAAGGGGACTCCCCCGCCGAAGGCGGGGGGAACCATCACTATATCTGTTCTTATATAAAAAATGATTTTTATTCTGATTATAGCTGAGTAGTAACATTGCAATTTATATTTTTTTAACCGCAGATAAATGGAATTAAGTGAAAAGTGAAAGGTGAAAAGTTAGTAGTGAATAGTGATCAGTTCGCTTCTCACGGCTCACTAATCACTATTCACTATTCATCCGTATGATATTATAAACTTTTTGGATTGTTAATAATGATTTATAGACATAAAATAAATCATTATGGTTTTCCCCAAAATTCCGGAATGAGCCTTAAATAAATTATCTGAACCCACGGGCATATCACTGCAGGTTCTTGATAAAACTGATTGCGGGGGCACCCCCGGCCTGTAAAACAATAATGCAGAAGAATGTCATTTCGCTGAATCTGTTATGCAGACGGCCGGTGGGCCGGTACTGCAGGTACGGCCACGAATGAGGCGGTTGGAGTGCGGACGGCATCCGTGCAGAAGTCAACGGGCTTCAGGGTTTATTTCGGCCCGGTTGACGCACGGTATCTTCCCCGGTATATTGAGAATATTTATACCGCCCAGACGAAAATGCGCATGGTTCGCTTCAACATGTTTGACAGGCTGGTGTTGACACCCATGGAAATGGTTCCCGCTTTGAAGAAGTTTCCCGGCATCGCCCTTATGTTTACCGGTTCAACCGCATTGACAGGGATATCCGGTGTACAGAAAGAGATAAAAGTGGCAATACCCGTCAATATTGTGAGTGTCGGTATTGCACTGGTGCTTATTGTGTTGTATAAACTAATAACACCGGAGATTGTATGAAATATATGAAGAATGTGACAACCCTGCGCTATAGCGCTGATGTGTGTACCGGCTGCGGCAGATGTGTCGAAGTGTGCCCCCGGGGGGTGTTCGTGATGGAAAACAGAAAAGCCCGGGTGACAGACAGTAATCTTTGCATGGAATGCGGTGCCTGTTCACTGAATTGTGAGTTTGGTGCACTGCAAGTTGATGCCGGAGTTGGATGCGCGGCAGCCGTGATAAACGGAATGATAACAGGTGGCCCCCCCTCATGTGACTGCAGCGGCGACTCTAGTGGTGTTGGGTGCTGCTGATGGATGGACGAGACATGTATATACTGGTTATGCCGGCTGGGCCGACAGGGGGGCGGCCTTTCACTATGTTTCGGGCAGTCCATGGCAGCTCTACCGGTTTATTACCGGTTTTCTGGATGAAAACGGGTTTCCCCCGGGCAGTGCGCATCTTAAAAATTTCAGGTTAACCGACAGGTCGAGCATTCGCTTTCTTGTGGGTGACTCTTCGGTATATCCTGGCATGTGTTTTCTTCAGGTGACGACCTGGCTGAGTTAATACAACTGTAACTTGTGTGATTATTCTGTAATGATGTGTATGCTTGTCTCCGGGGGTTCCCTGTCTTCACGCAATGCCCGCTCGAAGGCGCTTTCCCGGCGTTGTTTCTTGTTGCTGGTTTTTTTCTGGGTTGTCTTTTTTTCCCCCGCTTCTTCATTTGGTTCTTGCAGGGTTACCGGTTTTATTTCTGTTGCCGGCTGGGTGTTCCCGTTGTTGCAGGTGAATATACCGAAAAGCAACGCCACCAGGCATGTGATTGCCAGTAATATTAAGATTGCTACCAGAACCTGCCTGCGATTACGGCTTCTGGCGTTCTTTGCCTCGGCCCGGGCGTAATAGTCAGGTTTTATCGACCTGCTCATCCTGTTCGCGTGTCCGTGATATTTTGCCATGGTGCAAGTATTAGAATATCGCTACTTTGTTGCAATCAATTTTTTTTGTTTAACCTTAAATCATGATGTCTTTGACAGTATCGGCTGAACGGCGGGTTCTCACGGGGACACCGGGACACGGGGCGCGCGGAGACTTTGTCAATAAATCTTAGCTTTACTTTTTATTTCAGGTAGCAGGTTGCTGTTGAGTTGATCTGTACCTGGTTTTGCCTGGATCAGAATACTATGGCAGTAGTATTATTAGCAATTATAAAAATTATCTGTGTTCATCTGCGTTAATCCGCGGTTCCAGGTTAACTAAACGTCCGTGCCCAAAACCCATTCAATCTTTAAACCATTTAATTGACTACTCTTCATCAATACAGAATTGGTATCTCGCAGAGGCGCGGAGACACAGAGGAAAGAAACGAAATATCTCCCCGTTCCCCGCGGCTACGCGTGATATTACTATTCTCATATAAAACTGAATAGAATTCCCGCTTCAACGGTGTAAAACTGCCCCGTGTTGTTTTTCTCGAAGAACATGGCGTAGCCCGGCCTTAAGAAAAGCTGCAGTGAATTCGCAAGCCCGTATCGTACACGCACACCCCCGCCAACTGCAAAATCGGTGAAGTACTCCGTGGTGTATGAGTAGTTACCCGCGGCATCCTTCCCGTCATTGTCGCCGTTCACAGCGTGTACCAGCACACCCGCGCCCGCCTCTGGGGTAAGGGTGAACCCGGCTGGCAGGGTAACCTCGTATCCGCCGTAAAGCATCCCCTGCAGCGCGTAAATTGACTGCACCCATTCATGCTTCGGGTTAAGGGCATACACCCCCAGGCCGGCATTCAACCGAATATAGCTGACGGACGTGAAAGCCAGGCATGTACCGGCGGTTGCTCCATAGCCTGTTCCCGCCATGTCAGCAAAGGTACCTGCAGGCATCATCATGCTGCCTGCCAGGGTGATGCCGGAGCAGCGCACCAGCGGGGTGGTGTCATCACGCGGCCTTTCTTCCGGTACAGGTTTTTTTTCCGGCAGGTCTGCTTTCACCGGCTTCTCCTTGACGGGTGCAGGCATCAGGCCTTCAAATTTCCCGATGATCTCATCAGCACTTTTCCGAGCAAGTGCCCGCACGCCCGCCGTTGACCGGGTGTTTTTTCTGAATGAGTACAATGACTTGCCGCTTTTGGTGTTAACGACACCTACCGAAAGCACGTAATAGGTTACTTCCTGTTTACGGTAGAGGTAGCGTGACTCCTTTTCTGTGGTGGTGACGGTGCGTGTGCCCGTTCTCACCGTGCCGAATACCACGTAGCGGGCACCTGAAGCGCTGCCTGCCTTCACCGCGCAGTCTGCGGTACCGCAGGGGTCAGAGCCTCTATTCTTTTCAGCGGACAGTATAAAGCCTTCATTCGACTTCAGCCTGTTTCGTATGATGGTGACGGCCGTATTTCCCTGTTTTTGCGGGCAGTCGATGCACTTGAAAGGCGTTACCAGCCACGAATGCTCCCGGGCTGTATCCTGTTCACTCGCCTGCAGCCATGCCGGTATGATGCACAGTATAATGATGAAAAAAGTAAAATATCGATTTGTTTTCATGAGAAAGCACCCGCTTTTTTTTGGTCAGCATGACATATCGAAAATGTGTTCACAAGCTTTTTTTTGTTGATGAATAATGAATGATGCTGTACGATGTCGAAACAGTTGTATAATATAGATACGTAACAGGAATTGTGTATGTGTACCGTGGGAAAG
>CAZAOK010000015.1:0-51320 GCA_964486725.1 uncultured Leptospiraceae bacterium | reverse complement strand
CGATACACACAGATGAACACGGATGATGTGTGATCTAAATTGATTGAGAAGTGAAGTATGAAATTTTTGAAATCCTGAAAATTGATACTGATTGGGTATATTATCTTTTGAAAAACTGTAATTCAACTGTTTCGCCAGGTAATAACATCCCCACGCAAATCCTTGTTGACATTCAAGTAAATTGGATTATTCACATTACCATGAATATTCTGAGTCATGTTGACAACAGGAGGAAAAAGTGAGCCTTATTAAAATTATGCCGTGCCTTGATATGAAAAACGGACGGGTTGTTAAAGGTGTGCATTTCGTTGATATAAAGGATGCAGGAGACCCGGTGGAAAACGCGGCCTTTTACCAGGAAGAGGGTGCTGATGAGCTAGCCATGCTGGATATTGCGGCAACCCTTGAGAATCGCAAAACCATGCTTGAGTGGGTGAAGAAGGTGTCATCGGTAATTTCAATTCCATTAACGGTGGGTGGCGGTATTGGCAGCCTTTCTGATATTGAAGAAGTTTTAAATGCCGGTGCAGACAAGGTATCCATGAACAGTGCCGCGGTAAAGGATCCGCAGCTGGTAGCCGGTGCTGTCGAACGATTCGGTAAGGACAGGGTAACAGTTGCTGTTGACGGCAAGAGGAATGCCCATATGTCATCCGGTTTTGAACTGGTGGTATCCGGTGGAACGAAGCCAGTGGGTAAGGATGCGGTGGCATGGGCAAGGGAGTGCCAGGACCTTGGTGCAGGCGCCATTTTGCCGACAAGTATGGACGGAGACGGTACAAAGGAGGGGTATGACCTGGATTTTACGAAAGCCATCACCGATGCGGTGACAGTCCCCGTGATTGCATCAGGTGGAGCCGGAACCCTGGAACATTTTTACGAAGCAGTGGTAAAAGGCGGTGCCGATATACTGTTGGCGGCCTCGGTATTCCACTTCCGTATTCTCAGCATCAGGGAAGTAAAAGAGTACTTGAAGGACAGGGGGCTGGAGGTGAACCTGTAGGCAGGCTGTTTTACCTTTCAATTTACCTGACTGATATTTATTCTATTATGCTGATTATTTTTTGATTGCCTTTTTGATTTCATTGAGTAATCTTATGTAATGTATAATCCCATTCGGTGGCACGGCCGGATAATTTCATAGTGGGTGAGGATATCGCCATGAAAAAACGAGTGGCCTTTCTTTTCGTAGTTTTCTTCCTCTTGTTCGCTTCCGAGGCTTTCGCGAAAAAAGTTATCGGGGTTTCCGCTTTTACCAATCTCACAAAGGATAACAATATAACATGGCTGGAAATCGGTATCGCAGATTCGGTTTCCTATAAGCTGAGAAACGTTGCCGAATATATCGTGGTTGACCGTACCAACGTTGACAAGCTTATGCAGGAGGTGGCGCTGGGACAGACGGGTGTTATCGATGAGTCTTCTGCCAAGGAAGCTGGGAAAGCCCTGGGTGCAGACCTGATAATTGTTGGTAATTTCCAAAAATTTGGCAATCAGGTGCGGATATCCGCAAAAATTGTAGAAGTTGAGAGTCACAAGGTATTAAAGCAGGTGCAGGCCACGGGCATACTTGACCAGATATTCGATCTTCAGGACCAGATAGCATTAAAAATTATCGACGAAACAAATGTGTCCATTACATCTTCGGTTAAAGAAAGAATAAAGAACAATGCCACCAGGAACCTGTCCGCGTATGAATATTTCGTGAAAGGACAGAAATTTCTACTATTTCAGCTTGATTACCTTGAAGCTATTACGATGTACAACAAGGCAATATCTATAGATAAAAATTACAGCCTGGCATATGCCGGACTTGGAAAAGCTTATTCATTGCGATCATGGGAGCTTCGCAATTACTATAATAAAAATGACCCCTCCCTTGTGGAAAAATCTTACCGGAACAGTAAAAAAGCGCTGGAAATAGATCCAAATCTTGACGAGGCGCATGTGTCGCTTGCCAGGTATTACCAGGAAGTTGATCAGAAGAAAGTACCCAACAAGTGGAAACTTTGTGAAAAGTCAGCAAGAAAAGCCATTGAGATCAATCCCAATAATTCAGAAGCTTACTTCATACTCAGCAAGGTGTTTGCCTACGATGACAATAAGGAAGAAAAATATTTACTTGAAACGATCGAGAGAAACAAGTTTTTCACAGACGCACATAACAACCTTGGGGTTATATACCTGAATCGCGGCGATCTTGATAATGCCCTGAAATACTTCAAAAACGCGGTGGACATCGACCCCGAATACAAGGTGGGGTACATGAACCAGGGGGTTGTGTACGAAAGGAAAGGTCAATACGAAGACGCTATCCGGATGTATAAGGCAGTATTGGAAAAATATCCCAAATATTCACTGGGGCTGCGGAATCTTGGTATCGGGTACCGCCAGTTAAAGCAATATGACAATGCCCTGGATGCATTTAATAAGGCATTAAAAGTAGATGATAAGGATTACCAGGCGTGGAGTGAAATAGGGTATGTGTATTTGCTGAAAGGTGAATATAGAAAAGCCATTAGCTACTATAAAAAGTCGTTGAAGTACAATAAGACTTATAAATATACCCTTGCGAACCTGGGCTATTGTTACAGCCAGCTTGGCGAGTATAAACAGGCCATCCCCTATCTTGAAAATGCGCATAAGTATAACAGTGATTACGCCTGGTCGGCTGGCCACCTGGGTTGGATATACCGTTACAAGTTGAATGATCTACAACAGGCAAACTACTGGTACGGTGAAGCATTGAAAAGGGACCCCAATAATAAAGGCTATCAGGCAAATTATAATCAACTGCAGTAAGTGTTCGTAGTACACGGCATATCCCTTTATGGCCCCTCACTTCAGGGTGAGGGGTCCTATCATGATTACTTTTTGTTTGCGCTTGAAAGTAATTTTATATATCATATATTTAGATCAACGCTGGGTGAAAAAACAGTAAAAAACTGGGATATCCGGAGATTGCGTCATGGAAAAAAGAAAAACAAGCAGGGTGGAATTTGATATAAGGGCATCTATTCATTATAATGGGAACAGCAGTGAAGGGGATGTCCGTGATTTGAGTCTCCAGGGGCTGTTCTTAGAAACAGAACAGGACGTCCCCGCAGGGACGCGGCTGACAGTAGACATATCATTGCAGGGATCAACATCAGACCTTGTTCTCAAGGTAATGGGTACTGTGGTGCGACATGAGAATGGCGGTATTGCAATCCATTTTGACGAGATGGACCTGGATTCATTTATTCACATCAGGAATATTGTTTCCTATAACGAAGGTGATGGTGATAAGGTGCGCGAGGAATTCGCCTCAATGGTAAAGGAGCACGCGAAACAGGAGAAGGAATGATGAAGGAAGCAATGTATTACACCCTGCGTGATGATGGCAAAGTACGATGTCAGCTTTGTCCCCACCATTGTATTATTGCTGACGGGAAGAGGGGTATCTGCAGGGTGCGGGAAAACCGGGACGGCGTGCTTTATTCGCTGATATACGAGATGCCATGTGCCATACACACAGATCCAATAGAGAAAAAACCTTTATACCATTTTCTCCCGGGTTCCTGGTCCATGTCGGTGGGGACGGCGGGATGCAATCTTACCTGCATGCATTGTCAGAACTGGGAGTTGAGTACATCAGATCCTGAAAAGATACCCTGTTCGCGACTGGATACTGATCAACTGGTCTCCCGTACCATTGAAGAAGGGTGCGCATCCATATCGTATACATACAACGAACCTGGCATTAACTTTGAGTACGTGCTGGAAGCCGCCGGCAAGGCCAGGAAGGCGGGGTTGAAGAATGTCATGGTAACCAACGGCTACCTGGAAAAGGAGCCGGTGAAAGAGTTGTATTCATTGATTGATGCCGCGAACGTGGATCTCAAGGGATTCAATGATGCATTCTATAAGAAAATTTGCGGTGCCAGATTGCAACCGGTGCTGGATACACTGAAACTGTTGAAACAATTACAGGTCTGGATAGAGATAACAACACTTGTTATTCCCGGGCATAATGATGATGAAAATGAAATTGAGCAGATGTGCAAGTGGATAGTGGATACCCTTGGTGATGAATACCCGCTTCATTTCAGCGCATTCCACCCCACATACAAAATGCAGGATGTTCAACCCACACATAGTGATACACTGCGAAGAATGAAGGGAATAGCAGAGAAGGCGGGGATTAAATATACATACCTGGGTAATGTACGCGATCCGGGCATTACCAGTTGCCCCGGATGCCAGGAGGAAGTGATTTCTAGAAAAATGTTTGGGACAGCAGATATCAAGCTGAATAATGGGAAATGTAAAAACTGCGGGACCACACTGCCTGGAGTGTGGTCCTGATGCAGGATTTTTACTGTTCTACGGCGTAAAGTTCGTCCTTTACTGGTAGAGCTTTTCTCAGGTTCTTGATGTATGGATATAGTTCACCGGACTCGATATACTCATCACATTCATCCATCACACGACGGGCAACGGTAAAATATTTATGCACTTTCTCTTCGCCTGAACGCTTCAGCCATTTCTTTTTGTCACATCGAACTCGCAGTACAAAATTCTTATTGTCTGTTTCAAACTGGCGAAAAACGGTACAGTTTAAACAATTAGCGCAGTACGCTTTTTCAGTACTCATATACACGGCTCCTTTAATAAAATATACAGGGGTTTCTTCAGTGTGTGTGTGAAGTCTCGGCGAGGCACGGTTTGTTGAATTGCCGTACCCTGTTCACGCAAATAACTGTATTACCAGTATATCATAAAAACTAAAAATTTCAAGGTCCCATGGATTGGTTTGCTTCCATATGGACATTACATGGTAATATGAGTGTCATTGGTAGTACGGGCTGATTATTTTTCAAGATATTTTTTAAGCCGCTTTCTTACGTGTGCCATCAATGAAGCAGTGTGACTTACTTGATTAACCCTTTAAATGATGTTATCATGAAAGAGCGTGGTAATCAAAAGGAGAGTATTATGAGTCTTGAAATTCAGTACGATGACAATGTTGCTGTATCAGTGGAAGATGCACTTATCGTGGTAGATATGCAGTATGATTTTATGCCGGGTGGGGCACTTGCTGTTGACGAAGGAGATACCTTTATCAAGGATGTTAATTCGCTGATGGATGGTTTTTTCAAAAGAAAACATACAGTGGTTTGCACCCAGGACTGGCATCCAAAAAATCACAGTTCATTTGCCAGTGCCCATGAGGGCAAAAAGCCCTTTGATCCTGTGGATGCGCCGGGAATAGGACCGGTGCTGTGGCCGGATCATTGCGTGATCGGGTCACATGGCGCGTCCCTTCATGAAGACCTTCATGTTGACAGCGCTCATATGATTATTCGTAAGGGATATAATCAGGAAATTGACAGCTATTCAGGATTTATAGAAAATGATCATGAAACCGAAACGGGTCTTGATGGATATCTGAAGACAAGGGGAGTAAAGCGTATTTTTGTGTGCGGACTTGCCCTGGATTTTTGTGTATTCTTCACATCCCTTGACGGGAGTAAAAAAGGATATGATGTATATCTTCTGCCTGACCTTTCCAGGGGAGTGGGTTCACCACCTGACAGCATACCTGCTGCAATTGACAAAATGAAGAAGAATGGGGTGCGGTTTGTAAAACCATCTTCCCTGGAATGGTAACAACAGGATGAATCAGTCCTGGTCCTCCTGAACTTTCGGTGGCTGGGGTATCTCAACGGTGAATTGTGCCCATTCACCTTCCAGTGAATCGGCAACTATTCGCCCACCATGCAGAAATGCGATATTGTAGGAGACGAACAACCCGATACCACTGCCCTTGCGGTCCATCAGTTCATCTGTTTCAATGCGTGAAAAACGACGGAATAACTTGTACTTCTGTTCTTCGGGAAAGCCGGGTCCTTCGTTCCATACATCGATATTCAGGATTTTCCCCTCCATGCGGGTGGTTATCCGTACTGTTCCTCCATCTATGCCGTACTTTACCGCGTTGCCAAGCAGATTGTGCAGTACGATTTTCATGAGATCGGGGTCACATTCGGCCGACGTAATGCCGGTATCATAGTTTCGTTCAAGCTGTATGTTTTTTTCCTGTACCTGTGGATCAATTATGTCAATTGCCTCGTCAATGATTTCGGTGTGAATATCCACTGTTTTGGGCTTAATGGACATGCGGTCTTCTTCAATCCTGGAAAGATTGAGATATTCGTTCACGATGGTGTTAAGATATTCAGCCTTGTCTATCATCCGGCCCACCATCTCGGCGGTTTTTTCAGGGTTATCACCGAAGTAGCCGCTGTTAAGGGTTTTCCCAAGGGTAATTATTGATGAAAGAGGGCTCTTCAGTTCATGGGTAACGAAGCTGAGCATTTCAGTATAGGCATTCAGGGCTGATGACAGCTGTTCGATTCTCCAGGCTTTCTCAACAGCCTGGCTTAGTCTTTCTGACATGGCCTTGTGCAGCTTAACCTCATGCATGGAATACGCGGAGGGTTCCCTGGCACTTCGAAACAAAACCCCCACTACCCGCCGGTCAACATATAGAGGACAAGTCATGCTGGAGCGAACCCCTTCTTTTACCAGGAGCTGCGTAGACCTGCTGTCGGGGTTTGACTGCAGGTATTCCTTGAGATCGTTTATTACTCTCGGGGTACCATCTTTAAATACCGTATCAAGTGAGCTGCCCCGCAGGTCTGCGGCATATCCCCTGTTAAGGTGAAGTGGTTCATATGAAGCAACTACATGGTAGAGTATAAGCCTTTTCCCGCTTTCATCGGTAAAGGCGATACCGATCCTGTCACAGGGCATTATGGATGAGGTTTCATTGTAGAGAAATTCGACAATCTCCTTGAGGTTTTGTCCGGCGGCGACTTTTTGATTGATATAGTTCAAAATTTTTTTTTCGTTCTCGTCAAAATCACTATCATCGGTTTGGTATTCCCCTAAAGGGTATGATAGTGTTTTGCTGTTATCGTCATTCATATCCAGACTCCAGTGATTTATTTCAATAATCACGGTATATAGAATAGAATGAACGTGTCAAAGAATAAATATTTAGTTATTACTCAGCTATTATCAGAATAAAAATATGATGGTTCCCCCCGCCGAAGGCGGGGGGAGATGCAGGATTATCATTCATATTAGAATAATTTTGATTATTCAGCATGACAGCTGAGCAGTTACAATATTTATGGGTTTGCCCGTTCCTGTTTTTTCTATTGACTTGGCAATTATAACTGGTTAGTGTTTTAAAAGTTACATGTAACGTGGCAGGGAAGGTATAACAATGAAAAAAATTATAATATGTCTGGGTTTAATGGGGGTGGTCTCCTGCTCATCAACGTCAAAAGTGATGGTTACGGGAGAGAAATATGCCCCCTTGCCACCAGGTGAAGAAGTTCGCCTGGTGCTTATAGATGAGGTGGATAACTACAATGAAATTGGTATTGTGGAGATTGCCGGTATGACGCTTGATCAACGGGTAAAAAAAGCCCGGGAAGTTGCACGTACCTATGGTGGAGATACCATAATGCCATACGGCATATATGACGAAAAAACAAAGAAAAAAGCAACTGCCGGATACCAGGTGCAGAGTTTTTATATACTCAAGACCAGGATTGAGAAAGAACAAAAAGAGACTGCTGCAAAGGTGGATGACTTAACTGATCTGAAGTTAGAAGAGGACGAAATGGACAAGGGGCCTGAGGGGGAAGTTTCGACCTCTATTGCCAGCCTGCCAAGGGCAACCTATAAACAACTGCTGGAACAATATCCTGCCATGCAGGGAAAGGAATATTACGCGTCATTATTCCCGGTAAAATTTTACAAGGTACCTTCTTCACTAAAAGTTTATGATATCAAGAACCATAAGCTGCTGCTTATGCAGACCGGGTCAGCAAAATACAAGCTGCTGGTATTTGTACCTGAGAACAGCATTGATGGTATTAAAAAAAGTATAAAGGATAAAGATAAGATAGATTTCGCGTATTCGCCTATTGGGGTTTACAAACAAAGGTTTCCGGTGTTGAAGCTTATTAAACAGGAGTAAACAATTTTTATGGGTAGCAATCAAGAAGTCACATCGTTAAGCAGCCTTTGCAGGTATACACTGAAAGATGAGAACCTGATCACCGATTCAAAGGTGAAAGAACAGATTGCCAGTACATTTGAAGAAAACAGGGCTTTTCCTTTTTTCGTTGACCGCTCAATTGTGTTTGGCCTGAAACAGGGTGGTGATCCTTCTTCGTATTCCGATGCCTTTACCAGGATTAGAAATGATATTCTTGATACCCAGTTTGCCGATGACCCACAGGCACGAAACAGGATAACCAGTGATGTCCGGTTCAACAGCCGCCTGCAGGGTGCAATCACCTGGATACACAGGGCGATGGCCCGTTACAATTTCAAGAGCCTGGAGACCAGGCGGTTTGTGATCATAAAGGAAAAATTTGACGAGCCTACACTGTATCATGTATCCAACGAAACCACCGTGCTCTCACATGTGGGGCAGGGGCCTCCATGGGCTGAAATCCCAACCATATATCTCGGACTTAATATTTTTGAAGCACTTACATTCGAAGAAAAAAGGGGTGAGGACACATTCTTCAATACATTCCTGTGGCTGCTGCGTATAGAAGAGCGTGCTATTGAAACCGGGTATTCACACATCGAGGTCGCGTCACCGGATGTTTCCGAGGCGTTGAACAAGCTTCTTGATGAAGTGATCAGGATCAGCTCATTCTCACAGGTAGAATACAGGGAAATCCCTGAAAGAAAAAAAACCAGGCGGTTTACTGAAAGGAACAGGCAGACGTACCTGCAGATGCTTGACCGTCGGCTGAACAATGATCCGCTGAATTTTGATTATAATATAAACCTCAAGGCAATTACATCTCTTGAGCGGCTTGCCAGGCGATATAAAAAAGGTGATGACCATCAGTCTCTCAGGGAAATTGTCCGCCTGCTGGTAGCCGCTTCGGGACATGATTTTCATGAGATACGGGACAGGGCGAACTACCTTCTTGAAAGGGTGTTCTCCCTTAAGGAATTTGATGCCCCCCTTGCAACCACTTTTGTAAACATTAAAAGTGGTGATGTGCAGGTGTTTAATTTTAACCTGCCTGAAAAAAAAGGAAAATATTTTTTAAGAATCTACAGGAATACATCATCTGAAAATCTTCTTCTTGAACAGGACATTTCATACGAAGATCATGACCTGGTGTATGATGCTGAGCAGGAACTGTATAGTGCACGGGTGCAATTTAACGAGCCCGGGCAATGCGATTACCTGGTCTTTCGGAAAAAAAGAAAACTTGCAGACTGGATAGATCAACATGGGTGTAGCGGGCGTATCAACGTATTGCCTGATGTGAGGGGTGAGATAGTTCTGGAAATATTCCCTGATATTCATGGACATACACGTATCTACTGGATGGACGAGAAGGGTCATCCCGGACTGGTGTATAATGAGAACGGTCAGGTTATTCGGCTGGGACGATTCTCTGATATTACCGCCCACCTTGAGGACCTTAAGCAGCGATACAAGATCACCGCTATCTATCTTCTGGGTGTACAGAGAAGGGGAACCAATTACGAAAACTGGGATCCCTCGGCAACATCCCCATCCCCATTTTCACCCATGAGCCTGGTGGAGATTGAAGACTTTCTCGGGGGTGAAAAAGAGTTCAAGGAACTGGTGGAAAGGGCTCATGATCTGGATATTAAGATCATAGTTGACGTGGTGCCCCATGTAAACAGGAAAAGCGAAGAAATCGGAGATGATCTCGCGGTTCAATGTTATGACGGGAATGGCAACCTGGTTGTACGGGCGGCAACCGATGGAAGATATGGCAGCTGGGATGACGGGAAATTGCTGAACTACCGCAAGTTTGAGATCTGGGAATGGGTAGTCCAATCAGTACTCACCCTCATCGAAAAATATGACATTGACGGCATACGGTTTGACTCGGCACATGCGGTACCTGTCATGATGAAGAAGAACAATTTCCCATTCATATATGACCAGCATAGGTCACACGAATCCATGGTGGAAGGAAGTATTATAGTAAATGACAGGGAAGATGGACATTTTCTAACAACCGGGTATTTTGACTCTGCATGTCGTGATGTTATATCAATACCTTTTCACTATTACCTGATGCTGAACATTGAAAGGAAACTCCGGCAAACCGGGAAACAGTTTTTCGTGCACCTGGCAGAATGTTACTGGGGACATGAACGTTACCTGGCGCGTAACGGTATTATACCATATAACTCGGCGTTGTACAAAATATGTGAAAACATTATAGCCGGGAAAACCGATGTACGGGAAATCTATCATATCTATGATAATTACTTTCCCGGCGCGTTGCCAAAAGGTACCGAACTTCTGGGTATACTGGGAAATCACGATGAGCATCGGGCACTTAGCACATTCGGATTGCGGGGCTTAAGGGCGGCTGTTGCGCTGACATCCTTTATGAACAACATGATAATGGATTATGAAGGTAGTGCCGAAGGTGAGGGATGGAAAGTCTACCTGGATAATATATACGTCAACTGGAACCAGTTTGAGTACGCGTCACACCGCAGCCTTGAGCCATTTTACCGGTCATGGTATACATTCCACAGGGAGAACAGGGGGGACGGGTACCTGATATGGGCTAACAACAACATGGTGGCAGGTGCCCTGAAATTTACTGAGGACACCATATGGATAGGCGCTTTTAATTTCGCTGACAGCAGCCAGAATATATCGCTGCAGCTTGATAATCCCAGAATTCCACTGGATGACACTGAATATTACAGGGTTACCGATCCGGTGTATTCACCAATAACCGGTCATTACAGTTATTATACCGGTGAAGAACTCAGGGTATGCAGGATCCATACGATTGTATCATATACCGACAGGGTGAAGCTTCTACGCCTGGAGCCGGTTGATGGCAGGGAAGACCTGTACAGGGAGTTTTTGCGGGACTCCTTCTTCAGATTGTGTATAGCCAGTAACATAGAAAAATTTTCTTCCTATTTCTCATTCCAACAGGTTGTATTGAACAGTGGTTCTTATGGAAAATTTGAAAAATTTGTACGCCAGCACATGATACCATTGTTCTGGGAAACACATCGTAACTTCCTTGAACTGGGATTAAAACGAATACTGTTCCATATGTACCGCATAAACGCCCTGCCGGGTGTCACCATCCTGGAATATATGAATAAGCTTGCTACGCATAAAGATTTTGAAGCCAGGGAACTTGGTTTGTCCCTTCTGGCACATAATAGTCGTGGTTCTATTGTGTTTATGTCAGCAGAGACAGAGCCATTTTCTAAGAGTGGGGGGCTTGCCAACGTTGTGTATGAACTTCCACGCGAGATGGCAAGGTTGGGCGAGGAAGTGTATGTCATAACTCCCATGTACAGGCATGGCGACGCGAAAGCAGTGGAGAAAATGCAGAAGGCAATACAGCAGTACAAAATTACCTATACCGAAAAAAATGTCAGGTTCATGATAGAGAGCACCGAATACGAGGTGGGCGTGTATCATGGAATGGTTGAAGGTATACATTATTACCTGCTGGACCATCATGAATTTTTTGATGGCCTTTACTGGGGTTATACCTCCGAGGAAAAGCTGAGAAGAAGAGTGGCGTTTTCAAGAGCCTGCGTAGAAGTTATCATGTCATTCGGGCTTGCCCCGTTGTTTACTTTTACCAACGATGCCTTTGCGGGTATATTCAACGGGATAGTAAAATGTGATCCGGTTTACAATTCAAATCCCAACTTCCAGCGTACAACTTTTCTTCATGTAATACATAACGGTGGTTGGCAGTATTTTGATTCCTATCATCGTGTAGAGGGGGGTAAGGATTTGTTCAGCCTGTTCAATCTACCTGGTTGGCGGGGGTTCGAATTTGAAGACCCGGTACACCATGAAAAATTGAACTGCATGGCCGCGGGAGTAAGGTTCGCTGATACAACGGTAACAGTAAGTCCATCATATGCAAGGCAGGTTGAAATAGCATGCGACGGGCTGGAACATTTGCTTCATGACGTAATTGGCATTTCCAATGCCATTGGAAATGATTTTCGTGAACGTGTACAACAGCGCTTCGATAATTCTGGTTTTGTTGAGAAATGGTATCCTGAGCTTATGAAGAAGGTGGAGGAAAATGATGATCTTGAGGAGTTGCTGAAGAAACGATATCCAGAGATTCTGACCGGCGCGGATGCATGTGACAAGATCAAGGATGAGAAACGGAATAAAATAGTCACAAGAATGCGAAACAAGCTTCTTATCCAGGTGCAAAGGGGCTTTTCCATTGATCCTGACCGCGTGTTGTTTTGCATGATACACCGCGTGGCTGAGCAAAAGGGGTTTCAGCTTTTGCTTGAATCATCAGATGGGATATTTAATACACTTGGTTTCCAGGGAATTATAGGGGGTTCTGTTGCTTCCGGTGATGATAACGGCTACAGGATAGCTGACGGCCTGTTGCAGCTGAATGGTTATTATCCGGAGAAAGTATCGGTGAACATGGGTTTCCAGGATGTAAGTATTCCATTACTGTCATCTGATGTATTCCTCATGCCATCGATGAACGAGCCAGGTGGTATATCACAGCTTGAAGCCTTTGCATGTGGATGCCTCGTGGTTGCCCGGGCCACCGGGGGCCTCAGGGACACCGTGTTTCCTATCCGGGAAAAGGCTGGGAAAATAGTTGGCAACGGATTCCTTTTTTCCGATTTTACCGCGTGGTCATTTTACGATGCCATGGAAAGATGTATGAACTTCTACAGGTATGCGGATGAGGATGTCAGGTATGCAGCACAGGTTAACGCGGAAGAATCGATATATTTCTGGGACACCCCTGCCAGGCAGTACCTGGAAACAATTTACTCCCTTAAAGAAATTGTACGGATACTTGATTGATGTTATAAGGGTGTATACTATAAATATACAGGTAAGCATAATAAGACAGGCGGGATGATTATCCATCCCGCCCTTGCAAAAAAGGGCCTTCCATTGACACTGTGCCATAGTGAAAAAGGAAGACCCTGGAGTGTAAAATGATGTACTATATTCTTCGGTTTCAATACTGCAAAAATTGAATAAAAAAAACGGTAGAAGAATGAAAAGCAGCAGAAAAGTTATTGAGTATGCCTGTCTTTTTTTCATTGTTGCCATGGCCGGTTCATGTTCCACGGGAGAGTCGGTAAGGGATTCAGGCATGGTGAGTAAAATTGCATCCGAGATGAACGGGGAACCTGTTATACCCCGTGTTGCAAACAAAATTTGCGTGCCTGCTTTTAGAAACATTACCAGTATGAAGGGCATTGAAAAATATTTAAGCCGGGAGATTAGAAAAAGTATAAATATTGATGGTAGACTTGTTGTGGTTGACAGTAACAATGGGCCACAGCTGTTGTTATCAGGTACCGTAACTGAATACCAGTTACAGGATATCAAGTTTGATGAGTTTGGTACAGCGGTGAAAAAAAGATTGCGTATCGTGGCGCAGGTCTCATTATCAGAAGTTACGAAAGAAAAGGTTATATTCAGGAATAAATCGGTACAGGCTTTCAGAAGTTTTTCTGATATCCAGCCTCCAATAACCTCTGAACTGGCGGTACGTACCGAGGTGCTGAACCAGCTGGCCGAGCGAATAAAGGTGCAGACAATACGGGGCTGGTATACGGAACTGCAGACAGCGATTGAAAGGGTGAAGAAAAAATAATGGCGTATAAACGATACCCCACATGGAAACAACTTAGCCAGCAGCTTGGGGCGAAAAAGCTGGACAGGATATACTGTTTCATAGGGGAAGAGGAAGGTGAGAAAGACAGGTCGGTTGCATCTATCGGCCGACTGTTGTTTGGCACCGCGGAAAGAGAGCAGTGGGATTTACAGCGATATCATGCTGAGGATGACTTCAGCAAAGCCGTGGAAGCAATAGTATCCCAATCAATGTTCAGCAGTAAAAGCCTGGTTATAGTATATAATATTAACAGGCTGCAGGTGACCAGGGAGAACAAACAGCTGATAAACGAGATGGTTGATGGATTGCCAGCTTCAACCTTGGTTGTGTTGACATCTGATGAGAACAGGTTGCCTTCAATTATCCACAAGGATATTGCTGAAAAGGTTTCCACGTATCATTTTTGGAGATATTTTGAATCTGATATTAAAGGATACATAAAGAGGGGAGCGCAGGAAAGAGCTTTTACAATTGATGCAGAAGCAGAGGAGAAACTTCTGGAGATGGTGGGAAATGATACCCGGAATATTGACGGAGTGCTTGATCAGCTCATGTACGCCTCCATAGACAGTACCGTCGGTGTAAAGGACATAATGGATTTTGCCACAACACAGATGGAAAATCCTGAATTCCAGTTTGTAGACCATTTTTTCGTTGATGACAGCAGGGCGTATGGACTGCTTGATGCGGCAATAGAATCGGGGGTAAATGAACTTATGCTGCTCGCGCTGTTATTTAACCATGCCGAGAGAATGGAACAGTATCATGAGATGAAGCACAGGGGGCTTGCCCATGACGAAATATTCAAGGCATTACGGCTCCTTCCAAAGAAACAGGATCTTTTTATGAAGCAGGTTCGACATTTCCCCAGGCAACGCCTTGCTGCATTGTATCCTGCCCTGCACAGAGCAGATTATATGTTAAAGAGCACGCGCTGGTCCAGGGAATTTATGAGCAATCCAATGATGATTTTGATATCTGAAACAATGAGGTATGGGCAGGCTGCAGAGGTAAGTTGAAAGCGGAGGCGTCTGAAGATCTTATGGAATTTTTAAATAAAATTGAAGAGAATCATGAAAAATTCTCAAAGTTCAATCATATAAAATATACACGCTTCCAACAGTTGCTGCCGAATGCAACGGTGTGCCGGATTATCAATATGCTGCCCTATCTCTTATGTGTGAACAGTCGGAAGCTGCCCGGCTACGTAGATGGAGATGTCCCACTTGGTGTTGTAAATTTTAGCCTGGATGAAGATACCCGGCGATTTATAAGGAGCAAGTTTACCGGGGCCCAAATAGAAGAAAATCCGGAAGGTGATTTTGTAAAGATGATAGCGGTGATGGGAAGTGTGGGCACCGTTGCGTATAATAAAAAATCTGATCTTGATTACTGGGTATGTATCCATCGAAATACAGTGAATACTGAACAGTATAAACTGTTTTGCAGGAAAGTGGTTGCCATACAGGAATGGGCTTCCAGCGAACTGGAGGTGCCGGTACACCTGTTTGTAAATGACATCGAGCATGTAAAGAAAAACTTGTTTGCCGAAGACGAAGAAGAAGCATTCGGAACAACTGTGGGCGCGGTGCTGAAAGATGAATTTTTCAGAAGTTCTATCATCATTGCAGGGAAAATACCTTTCTGGTGGGTAATCCCTAATTATGTAACCGATGAAGAGTATGAGAGGTTTTTTGGAAAAATCCCTGACGAGATGAAACGAAACGTATATGTGGATCTGGGCAATCTCCATGAAATATCCAGGGAGGATTTTCTCGGGGCTGCACTTTTTCAGATTATCAAATCGCTTGGTAACCCCTTTAAGTCTATTATCAAAATTGGTGTGCTTGAAAAATATCTTTTTGGCAAAACCGACTCCCCGCTTCTCAGCCAGAAGGTGAAAATGCACATGCTGCAGGGTCAGCTGGATAATACCATAGTTGACTCATACCTGCTCATGTTTGAAGAGGTATATAAATATTACAGCAGTGTGCTTGAAGACAGCTCAATGCTGGATATTCTGAAACAAAACCTCTACCTGAAAATTGATCCCCAGCTCTCTAAATACGTGGGAATAAAGGATAAAAAAAATATCCCCTACAAGGTAGCGGTGATGTCCAGGTATGTTCATTTGTGGAAATGGGACATTAAAATCATAGAGGATATGGATAACTTCGACAACTGGGAATTCAGAAGGGTTACCACATTCTGGGACAGTGTAAAGAAGTTCATGCTGATGAGTTATCAGAAGATATCTTCGCAAATGGTTACCCTTAACCTGGAAGAGAAGATATCAGAAGCTGATTTTAAACTGTTAAGCAGAAAGATAAAGACTCATTTCGCGGTCGAAAACAACAAGGTTGAAAAGCTGATTACCTTCAAGGATGCGCCATCTGAGCCCATTCTCTACGTTGAACCTGTGAGTGAAGGAATTCGTGATGTAGAATGGCGGTTGTACAAGAGGAATAAAAGTGAAAAAAGCGTATTTCGAACCATAACCCTGAACAAGGAAAACGACCTTGTGCGGCTTCTGGTATGGGCTGTTTTTAACCAGATATATGACCGGCAGTATACTCGAATCAATATACAGTCCGGGTATATACGTGTGAACCCGAACCTTGTTGTTGAGTTGTTAAACCCATTATCTGATTTTTTTACAGATGAACGTAGCGTTATTAAAAACGAATACCTGCAACGTCCCGCCTTTACATTGTTAAATGCCGTTATTATTAATTTCAATAACGAGGATGCGGAGCATATCGATTCAATCTATCATGTGTATCATACCAGTTGGGGTGAGTCATATATAATGAAATATGAAGAAGCCTCTGACATGGGAACAATACTTCATGTTATTTTGAACGACGCGATGCAATTGAAGAGATCATATGATGATTACTGCCTGGTAAATACACCGGCTCCTTATAAGAAGTTTTTTAAGCAGCTGCAGGGATTGTTCAGGGAAAGTTATAACTTTATTATTCAGTCAGATGAAAAACAGGCGGCTCGTTTTGTAACAATGATTGAAGGGAAGATTTTTATTATCACGAAGAACAGAGAATCTGTTACGGTAAATGTGCATGACAGCCTTGTAAAAATGCTGGCAACGTTAACCCTGAAACCGGCAGCGAAAATCAAATATTATTTTTATGGTGAAGAACCTTTTATAAAAAAACTGCAGGCCATTGTTGAACGAAGCAGGGGGAAAGCTGTTACTGTTGCCTACGAGGAAAGCGGACAGCAACTTATCCTTTACATTGTAAATGAGAAAGGCAATATTTTTACATTTTTTAAACCAGCTGAAATGAAACGGGAATTTCTTGTGAATATGTATGGTTTTTGTATAAATACCGGTAAAAACATCACTCCCTTTCGGGCAGAAGAAGAAATCGATTCGGCATCCATGCAATGTTTCAGCCTGGGTGTGGACAGGAGGGGGCAGGTGATCCTTGAAGATGAAACAAATACCATCCGTGGTGACTACCTTGCAAATTATTCAAGGTCAAAGTCGCTGCGTGTCCAGATAGCAAAACATATGAGTGATGAAACTTTTTATAATATCATATTCCCTGATGAGATTTCTTCAGGATTTATGACAATGAATGAATTTTACAGTGTGGGTCAGAAGATGAAAGACCTGGTGTACTCAAATATTGAATTCATTCCGTGTATTGGAGAGATTCATTATGCTGATTTAAAGGACAAAGAAAAACAGCTTGGAAGTACCCTGTATTTCGTGGAGAAATACAGGCTTGAATTCATTATTACCAGTTTGCTGCGTAAGTAGGCTGATCAATACTCCCCACCCGGGAAGTTGTCTTTAAAAAACCGCACTTTCTTTTTGTCCTTGTCTGATTCTTCTTTTTTTAATGTTCCTTTCTCAAGTGCAATATCAAGAAGCTTCACATTATCATCATTCTCTTCATCACGGCTGTCCTTTTCTGAGGCGTGGGCTTTTTTTGTGTTATAGTCTTCTTCAAGGCTTGATATCTTTTTATCTATCTGGTCCTGGGTAAGCATGGAGAATTCGTCTTCGTCGAAATCATCCTGCTCGTCCTTTCCTGTTTTAGAAGCTGACCTTGTTTTTGATGAGGCCGTTTTGCGATTCTTCTTCTTTGGTTTCGCAAGCAGCTGCTCATCTGACAGGGCCATTTCCTCGTCTTCAATATCTGCCAGCATACTTTCCGGCGGGTTGGCGATCTTTAATTCAAACAGTTTTATTCGTTCACCCAGAAGGATGTTGATCTGTTTCTCGATTGAAATATAAATGGGTTGTGTGAATGACTTGTTTCTCTGAAGAGACTTCTCGATTTTGCGAAGTTCCTTGATGTCCTGGTCAATTGTCTCAATACGTTTCAAGACATGAACAACTTTCATATGTGTCTCCGTATGGTGGTTTTATCCATCTTGTTAAGATGTTTACAGATAGTAGATTATTAGTCAATTATCTTTCCTGCGTCCTATAAAAAAAAGCATTCATGATTATAGCCTTATTGCCAGCGGCTGACAGGTTAAAATATAATGGTCCTGTCCTCTTCAACCATGAATTCAGTATTGCAGTCGGGACAGAGAAAAGTGCCGGGATAGGACACCCGCAGTAAAGACCTGCATTCGGCACATTCAACAATTATCGGATGAGGGAAAAGACTGTTCATGTTTACAGTGGTTTCCAGCGGGGCGGAAGTTTTTGTTTCATCGCTGGCTTTTGATTCCAGAGAAGGGGCATGATCAACCATGATGTCGTCTGAAGTAAGATCGTCGCGATCAAGCACCTCGAGAAACTCTTCCTGAGGCTCTTGGAAATCCGGTTCGTCTGCAGGGGGTGATGTCGCAGCATCATCCCTGGCTTGAACAGGTGTTTTGTCAATAGCTTCGATTGCGTCTTCCTGGGAAGAAACTATGTTGAGCACATTGTCCAGCTTGATTATTTTAAGTATGGAAATTATATTTTCTGGTACGTTGCAGAGAATGAATTTTCCATTATTCGAAATCAGTTTTCTATTTACGTATAGCAGGGCGCCGATCCCGGTGGAACTGATATAATCCACAGAAGCAGAATCGAAAATAACTGACTTGATACCATCGTCTACGATTTGTGAGATGTATGATTCAAATTCATCGCTGGTGGAATTGTGCAACGGTCCCCTCGCGAAAACTATGGCAGTGCTGCCATTGGCCTGTGTATGTGAAATATACAGCATGATTACCTCTTGCCTGCGGCAACTGGAATTGCGTCCTTAATCCCCTGTTCTGACCTGTCACTGCCATTTTCCTCGTAAACCACCGTCACATGGGAAGGTGTGATGCTGGCAGCAAAAGCGGGTTGATCTTCGGGGATGAAAGCCTTCTCCGGTTTCGAAATAATACCGTTAACATCTTCATCCGGCAGGGGGGCATGACGCCGTGCTATCTGCCTGTACCTGGTATTGATGAATATGCCGGTTAAAATTGAAAACAATAGTGACGCGGAGGACATCAATATCAGGAGATATTTTGATTCTTTAAAAGTTGTCTCTATAAGTGAATAAATGCTGTCTTTCCGTATCAGTAAATTTACCGTGCCCGTCGGTTTTTTATTGATATACACTGCCCGGTTTACAAGCCACCCTCTGACATCAATACCAGGATAGATATATTCTTTTAAAAATCTTCTAATATCCCTGCGATAGGGAACTTCGGTAACAGAGAACTGGTAATCCCTGAAAAATACATCATGGGAACCCTTTCTAAGTGGGTATAAAATGAGATCAATGTTATAATAGAATTCTTCGGTTAAGATATTTCCCCTCAACTCTTTGGCACGTTCACTGCTGGAATGAACGATGACTGAACCGTCATCTTTTACGAAAAAGGCTTCATCTATGATATTGGCCTGAATCTTCTCCTGGAACAGAGTCTGAAGGCGTCTGTATCGTTGTGTTCTGTGTGACATCTCCGCAACTTCTGCAAATGCCTCTGCCAGTGTTTTGGAGTATTTTTCGGTTGCAGTGGTAATATCTTCTATGCCTTTGCGGGTGGTATAATAAAAATATGCAGAAGACACAGAAGCAGAGATAACCAGGCATATAATCAGCATAAAAATTGTTATGCCTGCGGGGAATCGGGTTTTCCTGGTATTCTGTTTCATAAATCCGGTACCGTGTATTTTGCGTTTTGTAATATTTTCTTTCTTAACAACGGGTACATTGCTTCGGTTAAAATATACCCTGTAGTATAAATATCTGAATATTTATAATGTAACTTAAGCGAAATACATGACTGTGTGTAAAGGTTTTTTAGAGGTAATTGCTCAGCTGTCAGGATTAAAAGATTCAATTATCGTGAAATGAATAAAAATATGATGGTTCCCCCCGCCTTCGGCGGGGGGAACCATCTATAGATCTGTTCATTATATAAAAAATTATCTTTATTCTGATAATAGCTGAGTAATAACTTTTTAGAGATTATATTGACATAATAAAAATAACTGAAAAAGTAAAAGTGTTGAAGTGCTATTCCGGTATTTCAATTTCGCATATAAAAAAAAGCACAGGTGTGGAAAGAATGGAAGAATTGCTTGAAGAATGGAGCTGGGATGAGGGAAAACCACTTGGTACCCCGGTTAAAAGGTCATATGCCCATAAAAACGGTATACCCCACGAAGGAGTGCATCTCTGGGTGTTAAACATGGCTGATGGGATACCACTGGTGCTGTTCCAGCATAGAGCCCACTGGAAGGATATGTACCCGGATTGTCTTGATATTACAGTGGGGGGACATGTTCCCTTCGGATTGGGGGAAGCGAAGATTCAAAAGGAAGCATACGAAGAGATCGGTATCACACCTTCTGATGATGACCTGGTAGACCTGGGTTATTTTCGTTACGAGGAGCGTGATGAAAACATTTTTCATCGGGAGTTTCAACATGTATACCTGTATGAAGACAGTCGTGCTCTTGACAGGTACGTGTTTCATGACAAAGAGGTAGAAGGTATATTCGCTGTTCAGCTTGACATGTTAAAAAAACTATTGGATCAGGATTTTAAATTCAGTATCAAGGGTTTTAATGGAAGAGAGATACTACATCGCAACGTACAGCGTCAGGATTTTCACCCCCTGCTTTTCTCCCCGACGATGGAACAGTACATGAATATTCTGATACAGGCCATGGATCAATACGCAAGGGGGAAGGTTGTTACGGTTTTTTTCTGAGACCCTGTTTTCTTCGTTGACATTGTCTAATAAAACAGTACTATCTGGAAAAATATTCTGACCATTAAGAATTAATTACACATATCTCTTTCAGGAGGGAAACTGATGAAAAGAATGCGTATCATTGCAATTGCCTTATTTCTGGGGCTGTCGCTGGGTTGTGGAGGAACGCAGTACAAGGATGCCAGTGAAGCGAAAGGTTCGCGTGAATGGGGTCCCAAGGAAGTTAAAATGACTGTAAACAGCATGGTAACTTCCATGTATAAATTCTTGAAGAATGAATGGAACAAGCCTGCCTTCATACAGGTAAAGAAATTCAGAAACAAGACTTCAGAGCATATTGACACAAAAATGATTACCGATGAAATAGCTACAAGCCTTATTAAAAAGAGAATACGTTTCGTTGACCAGACTCTTACGAAAGATGCCATAGAAGAGATGGAAAAAGGCATGACAGGCATGGTAGATCCTGACAGTGCTATTCCCGCGGGGATGCTCAAGTCACCCAATTTTTACCTGACCGGTGATATTCGTGACAACGTAAGAACAGTTGGAAATAAAAGGGAACAGTACCTTGTGGTAACCATGAAACTGGTTAGCTTGAAGACAGGCATTACCGAGTGGCAGCAACAGCATCAGTTTCTAAAGTCAACAAGCAAAACAAAAATATCATTTTAGTATAAAATAATCGGGGGATAGTCTCTATGTATAATCGAAAAGTAATTACCCCCCTCCTTGTCCTGGTGGTGTTTCTTTCAGCTATCGGCTGTGCCAGTAGTGATTACAGCAAGAAGTTGAGGAAATCAGAAGAGATGTTCTATTACGGAAAGTACAAGGAGGCTGCGCGTACCCTGCTTCCGGCGGTAAACGCTAAAAGTAAGGATCAGCTTCTATATATGATGGAATGTGGCTTAATGCTGCACGCGGCCGGTGATTATGAGAACAGCAACAAGGTGTTACTGGAAGCGGCTGATATTGCTGATAAAATAAGTACAAGTATAAGCAAACAGACTGCCTCCCTGCTTCTCAATGAAAGGTCAACCAATTACAAGGGTGAAGATTTTGAGCGTGTGCTTGTTCACATGTACCTTGGTATCAATTTTCTTATGCTTGAGGAACCGGAAGAGGCGCGGGTGGAGTTTAAGCGTGTCAATGAGTTGCTTCGTGATATAAATGTAAGTACGGCAAGGGATTACAAGCAGAACATCATGGCAAAATATCTTACTGCCATCGCTTTTGAACTGATAGCAGATAAAGAAGATGATTTCAACGACCGTGAGTTTGCCTATATCGAATACAAGCAGATATACCAGCTTGAGCCACGTCTTGCCCTTGTGTATCGTGACCTTCAGCGCCTGGCGAAAAAACTGGACGATAGTGAAGATTATTCAAAATGGATACGGGCTTTTGGCAAGAAAGACCGTATCCCTGAAAATGCCGGAGAGATCGTGGTGATCTTTCAGGCTGGCAGAAGCGCGGTTAAGGTTTCCAGGGGCTCTCTTCTATCAGACCCGAAGATGAAAGCCAATATCAGGGTTACCCTTAACGGGATGTCGCTTAAACAGGGTGTGACGGTTGCGGGGGTTCTGGTGGCATTGAAAAATGCTGAAAATCCCATACCCAGGTTTAAAAAGCGATCTAACAAGATACGATACCTGGTTATTAATGTCAACGGCAGAAATATTGATCGCACCTACATGCTGGAAAACATTGAGTATACAGCAGTTCAGAATCTAAAAGATGATTACAAAAGATTGCATACTAAGGTTGCCGCGGGTATTGCGGTAAAAGCCGCGACAGCCATAGCTTCCGGGTATGCTGCCAAAAAGCTTGCTGAACAGTCTAAACAGCTTGGTGGCTTTGCCGGAATAATTGGAACAGCAGTTGGTGTTGGAACAGGAGCAGGCCTGATATCTCAGATTAAGCCTGACCTGCGCTGCTGGCATACTCTGCCCGCCAATCTCCAACTTGGAAGGGTCTTTCTTCCAGAAGGAGAGTATGAAGTTACTATAAAACTGATTGACTATAATGGGAAAGTTGATCGTACTGACAAAAAGAAGATTACAGTGAAAAAAGGCGAGAAAACCTTTATGAATTACAGAACACTGTATTAATTGAAGGATTTATTTTAGCCGTTCATAAGATATTCCAATGCAGGATATAGAAAAAAAGTTTTCACCGGGAGATGATAACAGGTTCAGCACGGGTTCTGTCTCAGATCTCCTCGGATCTTTTATCTACCCGGTATGTATTATTAGCGTATCAGGTGAGCTGTTGAATCAGAATCAGCAGTTTGAGAATATATTCAACAGCAACCTGCAATCCGCTCAACTTGACTGGACCCATCCCTTCTATCCTGAATACAGGAAAAGACTGGCCCTGGCTTACCTGAGGGCCATTAAGGGACAGGCACGACAATGTTTTGCCGTAATGAAATCTGTGGAGAATGAACGTATACCGGTAGAATTATACCTGTTTCCCCTTACTGAAGGTGATATTGTCAAGGGTATCCTGGTTTTGCTGAAAATTGTCGAAGACAGGATATTTTCATTCAATAAATCCACTACAGTGCTTATCAATGATGAAGAGGTTGATTACGAATCCAACGTATTCGAATTTTCTCCATTTCCTATCGTCCGTATTAACCAGAAAGGTGAAATAATCAAGGCAAGTTCTTCACTGCAGGGTTTTCTTGGCTATACTACAACCAGTCTGATGAAAAACAGAAATCTCCTTTTTAAGACTTTAAGCCGATACGATTTCGAACGGATGAGAAAGGCAATGTTTGACCTCTTCAGTGGAATTGCTTCTTTCAAACGGATAGGAGAAGTGAAAATACTACCGAAGGGAAAAGAAGATGTCACCGAGAAATGGGCTAACCTGATTTGCTATCCAATTGTATCGCAAAAGGAAGTTCTCGCGGTAGAAGTTATAATAGAAGATCTCACCAGGGTGAAACAGCTTGAACAGTCAATGAGCAGTTCAAACAGGATTCAGATAGTCGGGGATCTAACCAGGGGATTTCTTCATTTTTTTAATAATGTAATTAATATTATTATGAGCAGAACACAACTGCTGTTACAGATGACCGAAAAAGAATCAGTACTGGATGGATTGCGCATGATAGAACATGCAGCCCAGGATGGTATGCAGCAGGTAAGAAGAATCGAGGATTTTATTGGTGAAGGGGACCGTCTCTATGAGAAAGAGACGGTAAATCTTGTTGAACTGGTGGAAGATGCCCTGGAGTTCGCGAAGATACAATTAAAGGTTGATGAAAAAGAGAGAAGACGAAAAATAGTGATCGAACGCCTCTATTTTTCGCTGGTATACGTAAATTGTGATGTTCGTCTTGTTCGGGAAGTGCTTCTTTCAGTTCTGTTCAGGGTTTCTTCATACATTGATAAAAGCGGAACCGTTAAAATCGAGTTAAAAAAGAATTCCGGTGTAACCATAAATGTTTCTGTGGATAAACAGGCAGGTGAAGAAAAATCCGTACAGGACAAGCTCTCAAACCTGTTTATTTTAGCGGTTGATGTAAGAAAGCTTGCCGAAGAAATAAACCTGAAAATAATCGAGGAGGAATCATCTTCAGCGTATTCAATAAAAATAATGTTTCCTCCTGACATGATAGTTCCAGATGATCAGGATAAAAATGAAAATATTGGATTTAAGATCAGGGACCTTGATATCCTGGTAGTGGAAGATGAAGCTGCGCTACAGGAAATTCTTTTTGAGTTGTTTGATGCCATGGGAAACCGGGTTGTACTTGCTAAAAGTGCCGAGAGTGCCATTGATGAATTGAAAAAACATCCCTTTGATGTGGTTATTTCGGATTATGGTTTACCGGGGATAACCGGCCTGGAGCTGCTGGCCAAAGTTAAAGAACAGTATGAAAACACGGTTACCGTGCTATTGACCGGATGGATGCTGACCGATCTTAAGGCGTACAAGAACGTGATAGACCTTTACCTGCCAAAACCATTCAAGCTGGACGTGTTAATACGTGAACTTTCCGGTATTTTCAACAATCTTCGTTCCAAGTGAACCAGTTAAATTACCCTGTTCCTTCTGATTAAGTCATCCCTTTTCCCCGGAACCACGATATCATCTCCCGCGTCAAGCTTCTGTAAAGGGGTTGGATCGAACACCATTATTAAACCTGTGGAGTCAGGAACCATTTTTGATGTATAACAAATTTTTTCTACTTGAAAAGATTTACATAAGAAGTATTATCAAACTATTAACACAGTATATGTTCTGTGAAGCAGGAAATAATAAAATATTATTCACGTAAAAGAGGTGTTGTAATGAAGAAATTTGATCACAGTACTGGTACGTTTATCGGGAAAAGTGGTGTTGAAATATTTTTCCAGGTATGGAACGTGCCTAATCCAAAGGGGTTACTCGTCATAGCGCATGGACTGGGAGAGCATTCATCACGCTATGAAAACCTCCTGAATGCTCTTGATGGCAAAGGAATATCTGTATACGCGCTTGATCACCGCGGATTTGGCCGTTCCGGAGGAAAGAAAGGACATGTTGACAGCTTTATGGATTATATTTATGATCTGAAAATTTTTGTAAATATGATCAAGGATCGTCAACCTGGTAAGCCTCTTACCCTGCTTGGGCATTCAATGGGGGGGGTAGTATCATGCAAATATGCCCTGACCCATCCGGCAGATCTTGACGCACTTATTTTGTCCAGTCCCGCTTTTATGCCATCAGTAAAAGTGCCTGCATGGAAAAATAAGCTGGCGGGTTTTTTATCATCGAAAATACCGTCACTATCAATGTCTTCCGGTCTTGATTCTACCGCAATATCACGTGACAGTGAAGTGGTGCGGATATATAATGAAGATCCCCTTGTACATGGCAAGGTGACTCCACGGTTCTTTACTGAGTTCATGAATACCGCCGAAGAGTGTTTGAACAGGGTGTCAGAACTGAACATGCCCCTGCTTCTTTTCCATGGTACAGCAGACCAGCTGGCGGATTTTAATTCAAGCAAGATAGCTTATGAAAGAGCCCAGTCAAAGGACAAGGAGCTTTACCTCTTCGAAGATTTCTACCATGAAACCATGAACGAACCTGAACAGTACAGAAAAAAGGTGCTTGACCAGGTCAGCAAATGGATAGTGAAGCATGCTGCAGGTAAGAAAAAAGGTGGGTCGAAGAAAGCCGCTGGCAAAAAGAGCACTGCAAAAAAGGCTTCTGGTAAAAAAGTGGCAAAGAAAACAGTGAAAAAAACAGCGAAAAAGGCGGTAAAGAAAGCAGCACCAAAGAGTACAAAAAAAACTCCGGCTAAAAAGGCCGCGAAGAAAACAGCCGGAAAGACAGCGAAAAAAACTACGAAGAAGGCTCCAGCAAAAAAAACAACTGGTAAATCTACAAAAAAAACAGCAAAGAAATCAACCAGTAAAACGACCAAAAAAACTACAAAGAAGTAATATCCATCATTACACGGTAGAAAAATACCCTTGATGAAAAAAGAAAATGCCGGGTGGGAGTGCCCGGCATTTTCTTGAATGGTACTGCGATGCTGGCCCAGATTATTTTAATAATTGTAGTACAGTCTGGGATTTGGCATTTGCCTGCGCAAGCATTGCCGTTGCTGCCTGTACTAGTATCTGATCCTTTGTAAATTCTGCCATTTCTTCTGCCATATCAGCGTCCCTGATTCTGCTTTCAGAAGCCTGTACGTTTTCGTAGGCATTCATGAGACCCTTTGCTCCATGTTCAAGCCTGTTATAATAGGCACCAAGGTCGGCACGCTGTTTTGAGATAAGGCGAAGCGCTTCGTCAGCAAGACCGATAACAGCATTCGCTTTTCCCGGCGTAGATATTGAAATAAATGTAAGAACTGTGGGATTACGAAGTCCCAGTGCGGCAGTGGTCATGGTTTCGATGAATACCCTTTCACGCTGATGCATGTTGGGGCCCATATGAAACCACATGGAAGCTGTTGGATTTAATCTTGCGAATGAACCGGTAAGAAGTTTCATCTTGTTAAACTCCGCCTGTGACGCGATCCTGTCAACTTCGTCCACCAGCTCGGATATCTCCACCTGGATTTGCTGCCTGTCTTCGGGTGTGTAAATACCGTTGGCAGACTGAACCGCCAGAACACGCACCCTCTGAAGTATATTGTGTACTTCCTGGAGATATCCTTCAGCAGTCTGAATCATTGACATGCCGTCCTCGGTATTTCTTTCGGCCTGCCTGAGACCCTGTATCTGAGAACGCATCTTTTCTGAAACGGCAAGTCCGGACGCGTCATCACCAGCCTTGTTGATTCTGAGCCCTGATGAAAGCTTCTCCATGTCACTGTTTACTGACCAGTTGTGAAACTTCAATGTCCTGTGGGCAAAGATGGCGCTGATGTTGTGATTGATAATCATGGTTTCCTCCTTGAATTTCTCAGCTATCTTCCATGATAGCCAGCATAAATGCTTATACTACAGTCTTGTAAGTCGACTAAATAAAGACATAGACTAAGAGCGAATATGTCTTATTAAATAGATATATGGACGTTTATATGTAATTATGGGAATATATTAACGAATAACTATTATTTTAAAAAAAAAGAGCACAATCATAAAATTTAGAAAAATTTTTTTGATTGTAATTTGGGGTGGGTGTTCTAATTGTATAAAAATCTTTGACGGATATATCTTTTTATGGATGTATTGAATAACTACTGTAGTTGGATTAGTAATGGCAAAGTTTACAGGAAATAAAACAAGGCTTCATCTTCCCACGTCAACTCCCCCCACCGGTAGTGGCAGGTCAGGGTCATCTTTTCATATGCCAGCGGTTGTGTCGGGTATCGCGTCGTGGTTTGATACCATGTTTATGCGTTTCAGGTACGCAAAGCCATTGATTTTTGGTCTGATAGGGGGCATTCTCATTGCTTTCGTGGTTATACTTATATCAGATTTCTACAAGGTTAAAGCAATAGCAAGTTTTACCCCGCGGGTAACCACCAAGATTTATGACAAGAATGGCCTGATGGTTTCAGAACTTTTTCGTCAGAAAAGGGATGTGGTTCGATTCAAATCGATTCCTGATGATGTTATACATGCGTTCATTGCCATTGAGGACAGCGAGTTTTACGAACATCTCGGTATAAATCCGAAAGGCATTGTTCGTGCTTTTTTTATTAACATATTTTCTGGAAGCATTAAGCAGGGGGGTAGTACCATAACTCAGCAGCTCTCGAAGGTGCTGCTTACCTCAGGTGAACGTACCATATATAGAAAGATAAAAGAAGCCTTTATCTCGATTATGATGGAAATGTTCTACACCAAGGATGAAATTCTGGGATTATACCTGAACCAGATTTTTCTTGGGCATGGTACATACGGGGTTGAGTCAGCGGCATTATTTTATTTTAATAAACATGTGAAGGATTTAAACCTGGCTGAGTCGTCACTGCTGGCGATATTACCGGCTGCACCCAACCGCTTCTCACCCATTAAACATCCCAAGAGGGCCATGAACCGCCACAAGGCGGTACTTGCCAGGATGGTAGAGCTGGGGTTTGTGACAATACCACAGGCTGAAAAGGCATTTCTTGATTTCTGGCCCGATTACCTTGACTATATTAACGAACTGCCTCCTTCGATGAGCACATGGTCATCGCGGGTGGATCATGCCCCGTGGTTTACGGAATATATACGACGTAAGCTGGTAAATCATTTTGGTGCTGAAAAAGTATACGAGGATGGTCTGGAGGTGTATACTACCCTTGACCTGCATAAGCAGCGGGCCGCACAGCAGGTATTATTTGATGCATTGGCGCGTCAGAGTTCAGTATCACGCAGCCTGGCCTTTCAGAAAGGTGATTACATATCAGACAGGTTTTCAGGCATTATATCTTTGACGTCACTCCTGTTTGATACACCACCGTATAGAAGTGCTGGTTCACGGCAGAACAAAAAGATCAATAATTACCTGCAGAAATCACTTATTGATGAACTTGAGATATTGAACCACCTGGCCGGGTTAAAACCAGTTGGAGATGCACTGTATAAGTATCACCAGCAATTTTATAACGATAAAGATCTTCTTAATGTTGAAGGAGCGCTGGTATCCATCAATCCGGGTAACGGGTATATCGAAGCACTGGTTGGCGGCAGCCCCTTCACGTCCAACAACCAGCTGAACAGGGTACTTCAGTCAAAACGCCAGCCGGGATCGGCGATAAAACCGTTGTTGTATGCCTCTGCCATGGAATCAGGTAAGTTTACCCCTGCCACCGCTATACTTGACTCACCCCTGGTGTACCTTGATAGCGAGGGTGGTGACTGGATACCAGAAAATTATGAAGGTGAGTATTATGGCCTTATACGATTGCGACGGGCACTGGCCCTTTCCATAAATGTTATTTCCATACGCATCGCCGATACCCTTGGTATCGACCATATTCGCAAGTTCATGGGAAAATTGCTGGGGATGAGTGAACAGGAGTTGCAACAGAGGGTTTCACGTGATCTCTCGGTAGCACTGGGGTCTTTCGAAGTGAGTCCACTTGAACTGTCACGGGCTTATGCGATTATTGCCAATGGTGGCAAAAACGTGATTCCCATAAGTATCAGGTACGTGAAAGACAGATCCGGTGAAACGGTGTATAACCCTGAAGCAGACATTGAGAAAATGCTGGAAAAACAGAAACAGGATGGCAGTATACAGGTAATCAACCCGTCCACCGCACAGGTGATGATAAGTATGCTGAGAAGTGTTATAGACTCGGGTACCGGCAAGACAGCTTCTTTTGGAAGGCCCGCCTGTGGTAAGACAGGTACAACAAATGACTGGCGTGACGCGTGGTTTATTGGATTCGTTCCCCAACTGGTAACCGGTATCTGGATGGGATATGACGGACAGGGACTTTCACTGGGGATTAACCAGTCAGGTGGCTCGGTGGTAGCGCCGGTATGGGGTAAATACATGGAAAAGGCAATGAGTGAAACCCCTGTTGCAAGTTTCCCCACCTATGTTAAACTTGAATCAGCCAGGGTATGTGCCAACACCGGAATGCTGCCGTCCTTCAGCTGTAATGAGGTGATAGAAGAGGAATTTGTTCCCGGTACTGTGCCTGCAGAAGTATGTGAGCGTTGTGAGCATATCAAGCCGGGGCTTGACATGGTGAAAAAGGGTCCCAGGGATAATATTTCAAGGGACCAGAAAAAAACTATTATGCAAAGCCTGGATAAGCGGGGGACATCTGATCCGCTGGATGGAGTGGGCTCAGACCTGCTTGATGATACCGAATTTTAATCTACAGATTCATCAGTTCGCCCTTCTTGTCATTTGTGATCAGTCGCTGACAGATTGCCACAATATGGAGGATCCGTCCATTACCGGTCCTTCAACGCAGGCCCGTTTTTGACCTGCAGTCGTCTCCACCGTACAACCCGAGCAAAGACCGATACCGCACCCGAAATAATTTTCAAGTGAAGCCTCCACGGGCACCTGCATATTGCTGCAAACCTGTGAAAGTGATGCCATCATGGGTGTGGGGCCGCAGGTGTATACCATGTCCACTGAATCCCTTCCATGCAGTATTTCTTCGGCGAAGGTTGTGACGAACCCTTTCTGTCCCCTGCTGCCGTCATCGGTTGCAATAATCAGGCTGTCTGCTGTGCCAGCGAAACGATCTTCCAGGTAGATATATTCTTCTGAACGGGCCCCGTATATAAAGGTTACCCTGTTGCCGGCATCCTTCAGTTTTCTGGCAAGGTAGTACAGGGGAGCGTTACCAACTCCTCCTCCAACAAGCAGGGCATGTTTCCCGGTGGTGACAGTAAAGCCCTTTCCCAGGGGGCCAAGCATGTCCACCGGGCCTGGTTCAAATGCTGCTATAAGACGTGTCCCCCTCCCTATTACTTTTATTACAAGTTCGATTACAGATTCATCCTGGTTGAATATGGAAAAAGGTCTGCGTACAAGGGGGTCAGAGCCGGCTGAGGGGCGGATGTTGACGAATTTTCCCGGTTGAGAATCGGTATAATCAGTGCTGATACGTAAAAGCACATGATCGGTTGCTATATATGTTGGCTTTTCAATGAGGTAATTCAATGTATTTATCCTAAATTTTTTTAGTGGTCGAACCATAATATTGATATAAAATATATATGGCAAAAATATGATTTGACGGTATAATTTACTATTAGTACAGGAACATCAATCACTTTTTTGATCATAATAATCTTCATACGCGCGTACGCATCATTATTCCTCAGGAGGCTTTCATGGCAAAGAAGAGACCTAAAAAAGTTGAAGATTGCATACTGGCAATCGACGCCGGAACCCAGTCAATCAGGGCTATTCTCATCGACCTGAATGGGAATATGCTTGATATTGTCAAAACACCTATTGAGCCTTATTTTTCTAAGAATCCCGGTTGGGCCGAGCAGGATCCCGAGTATTACTGGAAAAATCTATGTACTACTACCAAAAAACTGATGAAGGAAACCACTGTACCGAAGGAAGCCATTAAAGGGGTAACCCTCACCACGCAGCGGGATACCATGATCAATGTTGACCGCGATGGTAAGCCTTTACGACCGGCTATTGTCTGGCTTGATCAGCGAAGTGCTGACAAGACACAGGTGACTCTTCCAGGTTACCTGAAGCTGGGGCTTAAGGCTGTGAATATGCTGGATGCGGTGGAGTATTTTATTACCGAGGCTGAGGCCAACTGGATTCAGCAGAACCAGCCCGATGTATGGGACAAAACCCACAAGTTTCTTTTTCTTTCAGGGTTCTTCACACACAGGCTAACCGGTGAATATGTTGATTCAACCGCCAACCAGGTTGGATTTGTTCCATTCGATTACAAGAGCCAGTCATGGGCAAAAAAATCCGATTTAAAGTGGAAACTTTTTCCCATGGACGAATCATTTCTGACCGACGTGGTGCAGCCATCTGAGCTGCTGGGTTATATTACCAAACAGGCAGCCCGACAAACAGGAATTCCTACCGGCCTTCCGGTGATCGCAGCCGCGGCGGATAAGGCCTGTGAGGTGCTTGGGTCGGGATGTCTCAGCCCCGAGATTGCCTGCCTCAGCTACGGCACTACCGCAACCATTGAAACAACCAACAGTGAGTATGTTGAAATAGTTCCATTCTTTCCGCCATACCCAAGCGCGGTTCCAGGTGCCTATAACACCGAGGTGATGATTTACCGCGGGTACTGGATGTTGAGCTGGTTCACACAGGAATTCGGTCATCGTGAAGAGCTTATTGCCAGGAAGAAGGGGATGAAGCCTGAAGCCCTGTTTGATCAACTTGTTGAAGACATACCGCCGGGATCTATGGGACTTACCCTGCAGCCTTACTGGTCACCGGGAGTTAAGGTGCCCGGCCCCGAGGCAAAAGGTGCCATCATCGGTTTTGGTGATGTGCATACCCGTGTGCATATTTACCGTGCCATTCTTGAAGGACTGGCATATGCCTTGAAAGAAGGGGCACAGCGCACGGAAAAACGGAACAAGGTGAAGATAGAGAGCCTGCGGGTATCAGGTGGGGGATCACAAAGCAATGCTGCCATGCAGCTGACGGCGGATATATTCAACCTTCCTGCTGAGCGGCCCCATACCAACGAGACATCCGCTCTTGGCGCGGCCATTGACGCTGCGGTTGGGCTGAAGTATTTCAGTGATTTCGAATCGGCGGTGAGTGCCATGACCAGCGTTGGGAAAGTGTTTGAACCACAACCGAAAAACGTAAAGATCTATGATTCACTGTATAATGATGTATACCTGAAGATGTACAAACGGTTAAAACCATTATATGAGGACATCAGGAAAACGACCGGGTATCCTCCTAAGCGATAAAAATTTTCGCAAAGACGCGAAAGACTCTTCACAACTTTCGCGTCTTTGCCCGTATATTGTTACCGGGCCAGAGGTAATTCTTTTCGCACGGTATATTCTGGACCTTTCGGGGTAAGCGTTGACTGGTACAGTATAAGGCGGGTAAATATCGATGATCCGAAATCGGTATCACGATATTGTTCAAGGAAATTATACATTTTCGCGGTGAGCTTTCTGCCTTTTTTTACCCGCCCAATTGTTAAATGGGGTATGAATGAACGTGTTTCCGCCCTGATTCCGAATTCTTTAGTGAAGGATTCAATGACATTCAACATTTTCCTGATGCGTGTAAGATCAGTCTGCAGGCCCGTCCATATTACTGATGGATTTTTCTCACCGGGAAACATGCCGATTCCCTTTACAGTATATTCCAATGCAGTAGTATCTACCGGAACATCCATGAACGCTTCCTCTATGGCGCGGGCAGTGCTTCCTTCGCAATCTCCGATAAACTTCATGGTGATATGATAATGAGAGGGGCTTACCGGCTTGATAATGCTTGACCATTGGCAAAAAAACTGGTGAAGGGGAAACAGCCTGATCCGAATTGCCTCGTCGACAGGAAGGGCAATAAAAAGTCTTGTCATTCAGTTTCCTCAATTATACGGGGCACTACCACGTGACCGTTTTCAAAACGGGGGGCGATCTTTTCCAGTGCTTCCCTGGGGAGGGATTCATGCGCCCTGTCCTCCCTGAATACATTTGCAAGGGGGACTATATGATCTGCCGGTTCAACACTTGATGTATCCAGCTGATTTATTTTTTCCACGTATTCGATTATATCTGAAAGCTGTCGTGAGAACTCTTCTTTTTCATTTTCAGAAAGATCAAGCCTTGCGAGTTCTGATACCCTGTTAATAACACTACTGTCAATTTTCATTTCTTATCTCCTGGCTTTTCCCTGAAATGTGATCCCCGGGTTCTATATTCGATTCTCCGCATTTTGAAATCAACGACTTTTTTTTCATTACCCCTTTTCAGGGTTACCGAAAGGGTGAAAGTGCGATTCTCTACCGGTATCCATGAAAATGCCACCATCTGCATGATGGTGTCCCCTGGTGGTATAAATTCAAATTTTGTGGGAATAAGATCACGGGCAATGTTGATCTTTTCCAGGCAGACAACATCAGTTAACAGCCTGTATGGTGACAATAATGCGTCAAAATTGTAAATTGAAAACGCGGGTGATTTACATTTCTTCTTAACCTCTTTTATTTCCAGGGGATTAAGCGTGTCGTGTGCTGTGGTGATAGTGACATTATCAATGGTAACCGGTTTTTTCGTATGGTTGGTGATGACCATCTTAAAGAAAAATAATTTTGGATAGCGGTATTCAGGATGGGCGTCTTTCCTGGTGAACCTTTTGTGTTTCAGAAAAATCTTCCAGACGGATATACCTGCCGGTTCTACTGTTACATCGGCCATGCGGGTGCGTATCCTGGCACACCGATCTTTTACTATCTCAACATGGGGGGCCGGTTCGGGTTTTATTGAGTGTAGTATTCCCGGCTTTTGCGAACACCCGCAGGTGCACAATATGAACAATATCATCAGGGCGGCTGCAATGATTGAGATACGGTTTAACGTAAGCAGGTTGTGGGTTGACGTACGCACAATAATCTATTCCTTATGGAAATATGGGGATATTCTGAAGATATAGTATCATTACCGTTTCATGTAAAGTCAAATTGTTTTAAGTATTAATGTCTTGACGAATCTGTCACCGATACAAAATTATATAGAAAATGATTTTTATTCTGATAATAACTGAGTAGTAACAAATATCAAAATTTTTTAATGAGAAGTGGAATGGGTTGTGTAACGCAATGTATACAATAAAGTTGCACATGTGGGGTATATGCCTGCTTTTTGCCGTAATGATGCTGACGGGATGTATGGGGGGCAGCGGCAGTGAATATAGTGAGAGGCTGATTGTTGACCTGTCAGATGTGCCTGGTCGTGTACAGTATACAGACACCGACCTTCAGCAGAAGATCGGGCTTTTAACCAGGGATTCTAAAATATTCAGGGACCCTCGGGCAGCTGACAATACCCCCCTTCTTCGTGTCACCTTCGAAATTGACCCGGAAAGGATGTGGCATCACATGAAAAAGGCGTATTACCTGGGTTCAAGTGATAACAAACCATGTACCCTTTCACTGCCCCTGCCCGGGGCAGACGAAGTAACAACATTGACCTTCAGCCTGGCCGGTCTCAGAAAAGGTGGTTCCACTATGAAAGGCAGTCTTGCCCTGTACCTGGTTGGGGGTGAGAAAAAAATACAATTAAAGAAAACAGGGGAAGAGGACGGGGATATCCCCGTGAAAGACTGGAAGGATTATTCTGTACAGGTGCCGGCACATGGCAGTAATGAACGGCTTGAAGTAACCTATGCGAGTTCTTCATCCAGGGTAGAGCATTGCTTTCTGGGACTACCACGATTGTTCGACCGCAGGGCAAAGGATGACTCAGGATCTTCAGTTGTATTCATATGTGTTGATGCCATGCGGGCTGATGCCGTGGAGAGCGTTGTACCCGGGTATGATATTACACCCCGCATGGACCAGGTTGCAGGTGATGGCGTGGTTTTTACAAATCATTTCACTGTCTCAAACTGGACAAGGCCAGCCACCATGGCCATGCTGGCATCTACTTATGGGTCTTCAACCGGGATCAATTTTTACAATTTCTCCCTTGGTGAAAAGGAAAAGGAATACTTTTACAGGGAAAGTGATACTCTTCCGGTGAACATGGCCCTGCAGAAAGAGGGATACATCTCAGCGTCTATCGGTAACAATGCCTTTATACTTGATTACAGCGGTATTGGTGTTGATCTTGGTTTTGACGAGTTGTCTGAATACCAGACAGAGTGCAGGGATACGATAGATATCACCCGCGAGGTGGTAACCTGGCTGAAAAAAAACAGGCACAGGGATTTTTTTCTTTTTGTGAATTATAACGCACCGCACAGCGCGTATATCCCACCCCCGGAATTCCTTGAGCGCACCCGAAATAAGGGGTTACAAAAGCACAGGTGGTTCAGGCGGTACCTGGGCGAGGTGGCCTATACAGACCATCAAGTAGGAATAATAATGGATGCCCTCAAAGAGATGGGTTTGTATGATGATACGATAGTGGTTATAACTTCTGATCACGGGGAAGTGTTTCATCCACATCATTCTATAAGTCCATACACGGATACCCTTGCCGTTTTCAGCCATGGGCAGACGCAATATGACGAAGAATTGCATACCCCGTTGATCATTAAGCCCGCCGCTAAATCTAAATTGAAAGGTAAAAAGATAAAGCAGCAGGTTCGCAATATAGATATTGTGCCGACATTGCTTGACATTATGGGTTTCCAGGTGCCAGACGTGTATGCCGGAAAATCACTGGTATCTATGATACAGGGAAAGGAGAGAAAAGACCTGCCAGTGTATTCTGAAGGACGAAGGATGTACTCGGTGCGAATTGACGGGTGGAAGTATGCCGAGCGGTTTTATGGTTTCGGCACCCGTCCCTGGCACTGGGGAGGACAGGCTGTGCATGAGTACTCAGAGCTGTACAATTGCAATGAGGATCCCGATGAACTTGACAACCTGGCTTCACGAATGCCGGAAAAAGTGAAGGAGATGCGCAAGCACCTGCACAGTATGCGTTTTAAACAGCCTGATAATGTTATCATGGCACATGGGTCGGATATTCGGGGAACCATCTTCACCCCTACCGGGTTTATCTACAACGCTGAAGTTTCAGGTGATGGCTCTTCCCTGGTGCGGGTAAACAGAAAAACCTGGCGATTCAGTTTGCAGGCAGGTGATCGTATTACATACCAGACTATCCCCGCGGACGCGAAAACAGTTCTTGGATCTGGTGACAGGGTGCGTATTCTTGGCGGTGAATACCTGTTGCCGGTTGGGAAAAATTCATCACGATCCACACATCTTGACCCGGCATTGCATACGACCCATGGTGCCCCTCCCGGTGAGATGGTTGCGCTTGCAGAACCCGGAATGATATTCTGGCATATGCCGGTACAGGGCGGTATCCGCCAGGTGTCATCGGATACGGAACTATCCGGGGAAATGCATTCGCTTCTGAAACAATGGGGCTATATTCAGGACGGGGAGGAATAACATAATACCCCGTGAATAAAATGATATTTGTTACTACTCAGCTATTATAAGAATAAAGATCATTTTCTATACAATGAACAGATATAGAGATGGTTTCCCCCGCCTTCGGCGGGGGAAACCATCATATTTTTATTCATTTTTACGATGATTGAGTTTTTTAATCATGACAGCTGAGTAGTAACTGATATTTTTTTTAAATATTGAAAAATTGATGATACAGTACATGTAGAACTATTATTCATTATGTAATCATGGAGGCGGTATATGGCATTATTCAGTTGGGGTGATGAGTTAAGCGTGAAGATCCCATCTATAGATGAACAGCACAAGAAACTGGTTGGACTGGTGAATGATGTTCATGAAGTAGCGGTTTCAGAAAAGGACAAAAATGAGCTGGAGAATGTATTTAATGACCTGGTTGAGTATACCCAGAGTCATTTTATCTACGAGGAAAATATTTTTGAAAAATACGGGTACCCAAAAATGGCTGAACATATACAGCAGCACGAGGCATTAAAAAGAAAGGTGAACGGATTCCTGGCCGATTTTAAAACCGGGAACATGGACATGCTTGAGTTTCTTGCCTTCATGGTGGACTGGCTGCAGGATCATATAATGAATGAAGACATGGCATACAGCCATTTCTTAATTCAGAAGGGTGTTAAATAGTTAGAAGTAATACCGTATTCCCAGTCCGCCGCGAAAGCCGAAGTCTACATCCGGTGCGAGCCGCAGGGCGGGTGCTATCTCAAGAAACACGCCAAGCGGTATTTCCGGGGTTTCAAATTCTACCCCTACCGGCATGCGCACCTCGATGCGATTTTCATTTATATCATCTTCGTGTCTCCTGTTTTTCTCGAAGTCATGAAATCCGATGCCTCCCCCCAGGTATAAGGTAATTTTTTCAACAGGGATAACAGCGGGGAAGTGAAGCAGGTAATCCCCATACAGATAAAAACCATCACCACCGGCCTCTCCAATGCCAGCATCAAAGGCGTGCTGCTGGTTGATGAAATATTTCATGGTGATGGCCGACGGGTCACCAAGTACAAATCCTGCTCCTATGCCGTGTTTACCTATAGCGAAGCCGGGGGTTGTGCACATCAATAAGATGGCTGTTGATAGAAAATATTTTGAGATGCCTTTTGCAGTCTTTGATAACATAAGTGATGTGCTCCTGTTCGTTGTGATTGATGTATAGAGTATATCTACCAGTGGGAAATTCTGTCAACATGCTTTCAGGTGAAAAGTATCCCATTGAATATTTCAATTGAAATATATTGACACCCGTAGCTACACTGCATTATATGCAATGATATATCGAAATTAAAAATAGGAATTGTACCCGGTAATGAAAGCAAAACCGGCAACAGAAGAGAATATACGGGAAGCAGCACGTATCATAAGGGGTGGGGGTATCGTTGCCTTTCCCACCGAGACTGTGTATGGCCTGGGGGCAGACGCGTTCAACCCCGAGGCAGTGGCCCGAATATTTGAGGCAAAGCAGCGTCCTTTTTTCGATCCTTTGATCGTACATATTGGCGAGATGACTCAACTGGCCAGGGTGGCTGCCAGGGTGCCTGAGAGGGCCCGGGAATGTGCCCGGCGTTTCTGGCCCGGCCCCCTTACCATGGTACTGCCAAAATCTGATGATATACCGGATATCGTAACAGCGGGACTGTCTACCGTTGCGGTGCGTATGCCCCGTCATGATGTGGCGAACCGTCTTCTTGCTGCAGCCGGAACTCCTGTAGCGGCTCCAAGCGCAAATCCTTTCGGGTATATAAGTCCAACCGACGCGGAACACGTTGCCCGTCAACTGGGTGACAGGGTGGACATGATCCTTGACGGGGGACCGTGCGTTGTAGGTGTTGAGTCTACCATTATACGACTGGATGAATCAGGGGGTGCACTACTACGGCACGGGGGGCTTCCGGTGGAAGAAGTGGAAGTGATTACCGGAAAACTGGCAGAAAAAGAAACGCCGGGAGAACCGGAGTCACCGGGACAACTTCCTTACCATTATTCTCCAATGACACCGGTTACCCTGGTAGCTGAACTTAAAGACGCCGGGCAGTTGTCTTCGTCCCACGGGGTGCTTGCCTTTTCCACACCGGAAATTGACACGGGTAATGCCCATGTCGAGGTGCTTTCACCGGGGAAATCCCTGCGTGAAGCTGCGGCCAGGCTTTTTGTCTGTATGCACCGGCTTGACGCACTGAAACTTGAACGAATTTACGCGGAGGAAGTTCCAGAAGAAGGCCTCGGAAGAGCAATTATGGACAGGCTCAGAAAAGCAGCCGCGCGATAGTGGTAAATACACATGCAATTGTGATTGACAACCTGGCAATTCCAGTATAATTTTCATAGTTCCTGAATCGACCGTTATACATCTGTTCTCCCGGGCAGGGAGATAAGTTGTCCTTTATTGAAATAATGATACTGGAGAGTGCTGGAATATGATTACCTATGATTATAACTATTTAATGACCGACCATGTGGGTGATGAACACGGCATAACCCCTGATGAACTGAATACGGTAAAGCAGCTCACTGATAAGGCCCTTTCACGCATGGATGATGAGAAAAAGCAGGGGACACTCGGTTTCATGGAGCTTCCCTATGATGCAGACATTGTCCCATCTATTCGGGCCTTTCGAGACAGGTGTGGTGACAGGTTTACTACCATCGCGGTTGTGGGAATTGGGGGATCAGCACTGGGACCCCAGGCGCTACGAAATTCCCTGTCCCACCTCTATTTAAACGAACTTTCTGATGACCAGAGGGATGGCCGCTACAGGGTATATTTTTTTGATAATGTTGACCCTTACGAAATCCGTTCCATTGAAGACGTGATAGATATACCCAAAACCATATTCCTGGTGATCTCCAAGTCGGGGGGCACCACTGAGACCAACGCGAATTTTGCTATAATACTTGACTGGCTGAAGAAAGAGTTGGGAGAGGGGTACCGTGACCAGGTGGTGGCCATTACCGATCCTGAAAAAGGGGTGCTTCGCAAAGTGGCCATGGATGAAGGCTTTACCACTTTCCCGGTGCCGGCAAATGTTGGAGGACGGTTCTCGGTGCTGTCGGCGGTGGGCCTGGTTATGGCGGAATTTATCGGTATTGATATTGAGGGCCTTCTGGCGGGTGCGCGAAACGTGATTGAAAAGAACCATGGAAAGTCCCTCTTTGAAAACGCCCCCCTGTTGAACGCGACTTTTCACTATCTCTTTGATATTCGAAAAAACAAGCGCATAAATGTACTGATGCCCTATACACGAAAGCTTTTCCTGTTTGCCGACTGGTACAGGCAATTATGGGCTGAATCTCTTGGCAAGCGTTTCGATGTAAATAACAACGAGGTGATGACGGGACTCACACCCGTAGCAGCACTTGGAACAATTGACCAGCATTCACAATTGCAGCTGTACCTTGAAGGACCCAATGACAAGGTTATAACCTTTTTGAAGCTGAAACAGTTTGATGATGATGTCACAATTCCCGAATTTTACAATGGAATTCCTGAGATGGATTATCTTTCACATAAGAGTCTTCGAAAACTTAATGGATTTGAAGAGTCAGCCACTGAGCTTGCCCTCAAAGAAGCAGGGCGCCCCAGCGCGTCCCTCATTCTGGACAGGCTTGACCCGCATACGGTAGGTGAACTCATCATGTTTCTTGAAATGCAGACGGCCTACGCGGGTTACCTGTATAATATCAACCCGTTTGATCAGCCCGCGGTGGAGATAGGAAAAAAGTTTACTTTCGGCCTGCTGGACCGCCCCGGGTTTGACCAGTTCAAGCAGAAGTTTGAACAGGGATATCGCAAGAAAGACTCGTACATAATATGAAACTGAGGCTGCCCCTGTTTATCGTGTTTGAGGGTATTGACGGGTCCGGGAAATCCACACAGGCGGATCTTCTGCACGTGTATTGTAAAAAAAATGACATTCCTTCCATGCTTTTTCGCGAGCCAACGGATGGGCCATGGGGGAAGAAAATCCGTGCAATGCTCAGCGGCGAGTTCAAGACGGACGTAAAAGGTCAACTGGAACTATTTCTACAGGATCGGGAATACGATGTGAGTACTAATATAAGACCCGCCCTCAAGGAAGGTAACCTGGTGATACTGGACAGGTATTATTATTCAACCGCGGCCTACCAGGGGGGTGATCAGTATTCCACCCGAGAAATTATTACGATGAATGAGTCTTGTGGATTTCCCCGTCCTGACCGGGTGTATCTTATCGATATAGATCCATCTACAGCCCTTACCAGGGTGGGTGAAAGAAATCCAGGCAGGGAAGAAATTTTTGAAAAAAAGCAGTTTCTTGAAAAAGTGAGGAAAAACTACCTTGACATGGCAGACGAAACCTTCTGCGTGATCAACGGTAACAGGAAGCAGGAAGAAATATATTACGATATCTGTCATGACCTGGAGCAGGTAACCGGTAACATATGAAAAGGATTATGCAGAATTTATTTGTACCGGCCATTCACGTGGTTTTTGTCGGTATACTATTCGCGGCAACCTGGGGTGTCCATGTTGCGGGTTATGCGGGGCATGCCTTTATCCTGTTTATGGTGCTGCTTACTGTAACACTCTTGCCATTATTCACCTACTTTTCTCACAGGATCGAAACACAGATATCCCCTGTGCGTTACATGGATCTTTATATACAGGCCGTGGATTCCATACTCGCCATTGAGTCTTTTGATGAAATGATCAAATCCATATTTGACCAGATACTGAACTGCATCCATGTCCGTTACGGGCTGCTGCTGTTCTATTACCATGATCGGGATGAGTATACAATCTTCTATCAGAAAGACAGGAGAAAAAAGGTTATCCGCAGGGCCAATATTGAAAATGACAATATACTGTTCAAGGTTATACAGGGAGCTGATGACGTTATCATCAAAAGCCAGATGAATGAAAACATTCATTTCGAGCGAGCCATTATTCACGAGATAGAGAAGCTGGATGGTGAAGTCGTTATTCCCATATATTTTCATGATATATTTCTTGGTCTCATTATTATCGGAGATGTAAAGCGCAGGCTTTCACAGCGGGAAATCATGCTTTTAAAAGCCTTTGCTTCAAAAATCGCCACGCTCACGGTAAATGGATTCTTTTTCAAGGAGATCGTGAAAAAAAAGGAGCTGGAAAAAGAATATGAGCTGGCCCTGCGTATTCAACAGCGTTTTCTTCCAACTACCTCATTGCGTTACGGCGCCATACATATTAATGTGCATCACAAGTCCAGGTCACTTCGATCACGTGAGTTTTTTGATATGTTTGTAAACCAGGGGGATTCCGATGACGTGCGGATATCTTCATTCCACATGCTGGGCAGCCTTGCCCTTGTTTCCCTTCATATGCCATCGGTACAGTCCCTGCTGCAAAGCTACGCGAGGATGCACCTGTCTCCGCTGCAATGCATCAAGAAGCTGCAGAAGACCATCCGTGACAAGGAGATCATGGATGAAGAATTGTCGGTATGTCATGCAATGATAACACAGGGAGGAGAGATGCAGGTGAGCTGCCATAATTATATTTCTCCCTGGGTGTATACGGGAAAAAAAGTTAAGAGACTGAAAAAAATACAATCCAAAGAAGATACTAATGAAAAGCTGCGGTTGAAAGAAGGCGATATGGTGATTATGGGATGCAGGCCCTTCATGGAGTATATAGATGAGAAAAGCGGTGAATTTCTGGAACTGCTGAAAAAAAGGGAATCACAATCCATCGAGAAGATTACCCGCGGCCTTGTTGACATGATGCCCATTGATACAACCGATGACGCTTTTGACAACCTGCTTATCGTGTTACGTGTGGAAGGTTTGAATTGAAAAAAAAGCTTTTATACATGGTAACTATTTTGCTGTTTATGGCTGTTAATCTTGTCATTATCAGCGATATGGGTCAGTATGCGAAACATTACCCGTTTAACCGGCTGCTTGTTGGGGATATTTTTCTTTACCGGTTAAGCCCTGCTGATACTGAGATGGAGTATGGATGCCGACTTAATAAGATTGACTCCAAACGTGTTAACGTTCAACACATCACTGACCAGCTTTTGGAAATCCAATTAAAGCCGGGTTTCACAATTTCATGTGTTAAAAATAATAAAACTCATACAGTATCTTTTCAGGGAACACCCGAACAGGGAAATATTGGCTGGTTGTTTATGCTGCTTCTGTTGTTTGGTAACGTGTGCTGGATATGGGGAATCGTTGTGGGAACACTGCACACCCGGAGTTACCAGGCATACCTGTATTATCTTTTCTCGTGTGGATATGGACTTTTCCTTCTTATGCTTGTGGACGTATTCAGCTTCAGGCGGCTTATCCCCATCTTCATACTTGCGATCGCCATTACCATTACAGTTCTTATCAGGATCAGCTGTAATCTTGCGAATCGACGGATGGGAAAATCAGGAATTCTTTTAAGTGTTCTGGTATTTTGCGTGCTGGGGGTTTTCTATACCAGTTATATTTTCATGCAGATGCATTTCCATGTTTTTCTGCTTCTCGTGTTTGCCCTGTTTCTTGCCAGTGTGCTGGTGGCGGTACTGGCTACTCTTGTATATGCATTGCTGAGCAAGAACCGGTATATACAGCGTAGAAACATTGCCATAGTGATTGTAATGAGTACCGGGGTACTGGTTCCCCTGGGGTTGCTCATGATGGGATTACTGTTTGAGCATGATGTTACCCCTCAGGTATGTGTCAGTTTCGCGGTGGCAGTTCCCGTGGCACTGGGTAACAGCCTGCTTTCCAGTAACTTTATCGGATCAGTTATGAATATCCGGAAAAGCCTGGTGTTTCTTTTCTTCGATGTTATGATAGCCCTTATCACCGGCATATCACTGTACTATATCGTAAATAATTTCGGATTTCTGTCACCCGGAAGCACATTGCTGTACATGTCTTTTGTGATAAGCGTGATGGCCCTTCTGCATATAAGAAGGATATTGATACGGCGGTTTGATGATGTCTTGTTTCTGAGAAAAGATTCATACGCACTTTCGCTGCAGTATATAGCCGAACTGGTTTCATCCCCGCAACCTCTGGACGTGAAGATGCACAAGATCTTTACCGAGGTAAAAAACATTGTAAAAGTACAAAAATTACGTTTTGTCGTGTTTGACTATATTCCCGATGACCATGGTAAAACATTGTCCGGTTACGTGGAATACAGTTCGCGGGATTCTTTTATTGCAGATTTCTTTACCCGCTTCAGGGAGCCGGTACTCAGGTATTCACTTATGAGCAGCTCACTGCTTGAACACAGGATTTATACTATACTTGATGAAGAGATGATAACCATTGCAGCCCCTGTTTTCATACAGGATGAACTGCAGGGTATATTAAAGGTTGGCGAAAAAGATGATGACGAGTTTTTTTCTGGAACGGAATTACATTATCTCAATACGGTGGCATTGCAGCTGCATCAGCTTTTTGAAAATGACAGGTTATTTCAGGAATTTATAATAAAACGGCGATACGAAAAAGAGCTTGATCTGGCTTCATATATTCAAATGCGGTTGTTCCCGAAGAAGGCACCGAAGGATGCGGGAGTAAATATTTCATTTTACTCAAGGCCTTATCTCAAGGTGACCGGTGATTATTTTGATTTTATTAAAATCGGAAAAAAGAAAATGGCCTTTGTTGTGGCGGATATATCCGGTCATGGTCTGGCTGCTGCCATGATACTTTCAATGACAAGCGCCATTGTAAACGGTATGCTGCTTGAGAAGAAAAATATCGAGAAAACAGTTGAAGAAATAAATAATTTTCTTACTACCAGGTATCGTGGAATAGAATTAATAACTTTTTTTATTGGAGTATATGACAAGACAAGCAGGTCTCTGCAATATATTAACGCCGGACACAGCGCCCCCATGATAAGAAACGCCGGAAGCAACAGGATTACAAGACTTGAAGGACGTTCAAAGATTCTGGGAGTGGAATCTACAGCCCGGTATTACTCATCGCGATACGTATTAAACAGGGGCGATGAAATTTACCTGTTTACAGACGGGCTAACCGAATTATATAATGAAAATACTGACAGAACATTCGGTGAACAGTATCTGCAGGAAATTATACTACACAATACGCAAAAGGATATAGAGGAGCGGGTAAATGCGGTTATCGAGGCAATTAATGAGTTTGGTGTTGACAATGTACGCGATGATATTACATTTCTGGGGATCGAAGTTCAGTAGACTCAAACAGACCGGTTTGCAGGCGTCCCTGGCCTGCGTGGTCATGTTTTTTTCTATTCTGGCACTACCCCTTGATGCGAGGATGCAGCCTGAGGGTGAGATCCTTCCGGGGGTATCGGCCAGTGTGACGGGTCATCCATCAGCTTCACTGGTCAATCCCGTGCTGGGTGATGTGAATGATTCTTTCTCCCTGCAATATCGTTACTGGCAGTATGATAAACTGGACAAGGGTACCAGCCTTGGCGCGTTAACCTGGGCAGGCTTCACGGTCTCATATGCCCGGCTTTACGGGCTGTACGATGACAGGGTTTTGCTTGATGAAGAAGCTGATTATTATTACGCGAGCAAGGGAATTATGCTGAATAATTTCATAGGCCTGGGGGCGGGATATTATCATTTATCACCGGTAGATTCTACTTATGACAGTATCAATTCATGGAACATGAGTTTCCTATTTCAACCTGCCAGCTTTATCTCTTTCAGCATGGTATACAGTAATATTAATAACCCGGTTTGGGGTGGACGGGAGGTACCCCGCAGGTACTGGTATTCGCTTGCCTTACGGCCATTCGGCGACAGGATTTCCCTGGCCTGTGACGTGAAAAAATACGAGGGTGAGTCCATTACTGATGTACCATATGCCTTCTCTGTACACACCAGGCTTTTTGCGGATATCATGCTGAACCTGCAGGCTGATACAGACAATAATTACAATTTCGGCATTACCATGCCTGTTGATATCTCGGCAAAAAAAGCGAGAACCCTTGTTGCTGATTATCGCTACATGTCAAACAACCTGCAGGGACAAAAGGGTTACATGAATAGCGGTGTTGTTATCACCAATGAACGGTATGATAATTCGTTGTGTATGCGTGGGCGGTATCTTCGCATATCCCTCGATCACGAATTTAAGGAAGTCGAAGAGGCGAAGCTTTTCAAGAAACCCGAGACAACTTTTCCAGACCTGGTTCGTGTGGTCAGGATGGCAGGGAATGACGCGACCATTGAAGGTATTATTATTTACATTGAAAAGCCGGTACTTGATTTTTCGAAAACACAGGAACTTAGAAAAGAACTGAAGTTATTTAAGAAAAACGGTAAACGAGTATATGTCATCATGAATTCTGTTGGCAACCGGGAATATTATCTCGCTACTGCCGCTGATAAAATATTTCTTACTCCCGGTCAGTCTTTTTTTATAAGTGGTTTGAGCGCCGAAGTATATTTTCTGAAATCATTTCTGGATAAAGTGGGAGTGACATTTGAAGAGGTTAAGCATGGAACATATAAATCTTTTGGTGAAGGTTTTACCCGTGACAGCATGTCAGAAGCTTTTCGTGAAAATGTAATCGCCCTTTTGAAAAGTTCTAACCGTCAATTTGTTGGTGACATCGCGGAAGACAGGAACCTGGATGAATCAGCGGTTAACAAACAGCTTGAACGGGGCATCATAACCGAGATGGAGGCATGTAAACTGGGTTTCGTTGATGAATGTGCCTACCCGGATGAAGCTACCGAAAGGATAGCAAGCGGAAGAAAAATAATGCGCAATGTTGTGGGTTTTGATGATTATATGAAGGAGAACGTGCATATATATCAGTGGGGGCCGGAACCGGTTATCGCTGTCGTGCATGTCTCGGGAAATATTGTGCGGGGTTCTTCAGGGAAAGAAGATCTTTTCGTCCCAAGCATCACTGGCGACCGGGACTATTACAGTGCCCTGAAGAAAGCCTTTACCAATCCCTTTGTGAAGGCTGTTGTTATCAGGGTTAATTCCGGGGGCGGGTCGGCCTTTGCCTCTGAACTAATGTGGCATTATCTCATGGAATTCAAGAAGAAGTTCTCTAAACCGGTTGTATTCTCATTCGGTAATATTGCCGCATCGGGAGGGTATTACGTGGCATGTACCGGCGATCCTATATTCGTGAACGGGAATACTCTTACCGGTTCTATTGGCGTGGTGATGGGTAAGATATCTTTAAAAGAGTTGTATGGAAAACTTGGAATACACAAGGATATCGTCAAGATGAACAGGTATGCCGACCTGTTCTCAGAATCAAGAAAACTGACCAAAGAAGAAAAAAAGATGCTGCAGGACAGCGTGGATCACATGTATAACCGGTTTACAACCAGGGTAAGGAATGCCCGTGATATTACAAAGGAAGGTATTCCCTCAGTGGCTGAGGGCAGGGTGTTTACCGGAAACCAGGCGTTGAAAAACGGGCTGGCCGATCGGGAAGGCGGGCTGCTTACCGCCATAAGCTATGCCGCGGCCAGGGCTGGAATTGAACGGCAGTACTCGCTGCTGCAGCTTCCGGAGCGTACACAAGACCTCTCAGAAATAATGGATAAGCCTGATCTGCAGTCAATCCTCAGGGATGAAATGAAATTGCTGATGGATCACGCGGCTGTGATCCGTTTAAAAGATGAACAGGTGTTATACATAAATCCCTGTAAAATTGTAATCAAGTAATATATGCCGAACGGGACATCTATAGTATAATGAAAAATATTTTGTTTACCATATGTATGCTGATACTGACTGCCGGCGCGGCAGGTGCAGAAACAACACTGCCCCTTCTGGCCATAGCCCCGGTAAAAGGAGATTCTCCACGGTCAAGACCCTTCGCAAATCTTGTGCGTACTCACCTTGGCAATATCGCCGGATCAACCGGTATATTTGACATGGTAAAAATGGATGTGATGGATCGCCAGATACAAAAATTTGGCTGTAGTGATGAACAGTGTCAGATACGATTTTGCGGGGACGCGGGTATTTCATTTATACTACGGGGCCTGGTGAAGGACAGGGGTGATCACCTGGAACTGTTCCTTTATGCCTATGGTATCCGGGTACCGCATTTCGGCAAGATGATAAACAGTTACAGGGTGAAGATACCTATCAGTCATGTGCGCCAGGGGGAAAAGGAGTACAGCTATATGGCTGAAGAACACGCGGGTTTCTTTCTTTCGACATTCCTGGATGGCTGTAAAACTCCTGTTGCTGTTGAAAAAAAGGACAGGCAATATAGATTTGAATATCCACTTGAAATACACGGAGAGTATCAGCTGTATTCGTTTCAGGATGGTGACACGGATATCACCACGGGAACACCTTCACGGTATGAGAAAGTGGGCCATGTGATGGTATCTGGCAACAACGTTGATGAATCCAGGCCGGCTGCAGGGCGACATGAAGATACTCCAGTCATTCCCGGTGATTTTATACTCATTTCATATGCGGACACGTCCAGTTACCTTGAGGACTTTTACCGGGGAAGGAAACGTGAGATAGTTCTCACTAAGCCTTCAGCTGATGATACATGCATGGTTATGGCTTTTTCGGTTCCGGCGAGTGCAACCATGCCCATCGTGGTGCCACTGCTGGGATATTACCAGGATGGAGATTACACGGGACTGGGGCTCTGGGCAGTGAATACTATTCCTTACCTGTACATGGAGTATCATGGATTGCGGAACAGCCCCGAAACAATGCGGGAAGACAGGCGTGACATATCAAGAGAGCAGCTTGCACGAAACTATTTCGGCTGGTACATGCTCCTTGCCGGGGGGCTGCCCCAGTTTGTAGATGCATTTTCCCACGATTATCTTAACCGTGCCTCAAAATTCGAGGGAGAACAGCCCCTGATGGGGAACACGGCAACAGCGTTGTACCTTTCGCTGGTAAGCGGTGGTGGTGGGCATTTTTACAGGGGACACCGGGGATGGGGTTACCTGTATTATCACGCGCAGAACCTGCTCTTATACGGTGTTCTATATAACTGGGCAAGGCCGGAATATTATAACAGTGATACAAAAAAATATGAAAAGGGCCAGCGAAATACCGCGAGGGCATACACATTCGCATCGGTGCTGGGGGTGGTGAAAATTATCGAGATTGTGCATGTTCTGATGGTGGATGATAGTATTCGAAACGGGAAGGTGGAGGAAGAGATGTATACACTGCACCCGGTAATGATGACAGAGCCCGACGGGGAATTACGGGGTGGCGTTGCGCTTACCCTGCGATATTAAACAGTGAGTATGAAGTTATACAACAGGATGAATGCAGGAGTGTACATACAGCGAAGGTCAGCTAAAAGGTATTACGGCTTCGTTCTCTGGACGATGGCAATATGCCTGTGTATGTTCATGCCGGGCAGCAGTCAGCCGGATCTCATGGCCGGCTTTTCACGATATAACCAGGTGCTGGTCATCCCCTCAGACACCCGTTCCCTTGTAATGCGGTCGCTAATTAATGATTCGGTGGAAGAGGTGGAACGGGCATTCTCAGAGGGAAAGAGACTGGTGCCGGCGGGTGAGGATATCAGGCGCGCAGTCCTTTCAGATCTTCGGGGGTATACGCGAAAAACAGCTGTTGCGGATGTTGCCGAAGAATACGGGATCAGACTGGTGATCAGTGTTGGTGTCTACCAGCTGGGACCATACTATTACGGCGAATTGCGGATTCTCACCAGAGATGAACAATATAAAAGCCTTGAGGGAACGCTCAAGGTGCGAAGCCATGTACCGCAGAATGTTCCACTGAAGCTGGGTAAAGAAATCGCAGGGATGCTGAAACACATTCAGGTTCCGGTGAAGGTTGTCCGGTTACGTGATGATGTGTATACCATGGAAGCAGGCCAGTGGCACGGGTTAAAAGACACGGGGGTGATTGCTGCCGGGGGCAGAAAAATCCATGTACTTGAAACCGGCCGATATCACAGCATATGCAGGATAGAAGGATATAACGAAGAAGAAGGGACGTTCATCCTCCCTGCCACAAATGACATGGGTGATTACACTGACGCACTTGATAACGCGATTGTACATAATCTTGTGCGACAGAAAGGTACCGAGGCGATGCTGCTGGAGAACGCTGCGGGTGAGAAGAGACTCATTGAAGGTATTTGTATCATAAATCCCGGGGGTAACCTGCTGTTACCGGCATACGGGGCATACCTGTCCACCCATTACATGGGGTTTGATAATCCCCAGCCGTCGACTCCCGGCCTGGTGGCATCTGCCTTTTTTACGGGAACTCAGCTGACATTGCCGGTTGTGCTTACCGGTTTTCGGTCAAACTTTTTTCCATGGGTGCACGACGGGGATAAAACAGACAGCATGAATCGCCTGCATATATTTTTATGGGCGACATTACCGGTGACCTATACAACTGCCTTCTTTGATCAGCTTGCCTATCAGTATCACAGGGAGGACGTATTGCCCCCCCTGTTCGAATCACGGGATACCTTCGCGGTAACCCTTTCAGCACTGTTTCCGGGAGGGGGCCTTTTTTACAAGGGGTACAGGCTGTATGGGTGGGGATATTACAGCTCAGAGATGATAGCGGCGGGTATTCTTGCCTATCAGGGTACAGGTAATACAGCGGGAAAAGCGGCACTGGCCACCCTTGGGGGACTAAAGCTGGTGGAGTTGTTGCATGCCTGGCTGGTTGAACCTTCCTACAGGGTATACACACTGGAAATGGAAGAGGGAAAACGTAAGCCTGAATTCTCCATGGGGGTATATACACCGGGAGAAGATGAAACGTGCTTTTCCTGCAGTGTGACCATGCGTTACTAATGGGTTCACGTGTTTTTTGCGTTATGTTTATCGTAAAATTCATTAATGAAAATGAATTACTATATACAGCTATATCAGAAAACAAGCAATATATAGGTCGTATTCAATTACAATAATCAGTGATGATAGTGGTATAGAAGTCTCCCTGTGAAGTGATACTCGGTATACTCCAACACCGTCCTGGTGAACTTCTCCCCCCACGAGTTCGAGATCACCCTGGGCCCTGGCAGCAGCAACTACGAGGGAGTAAAACCCGCCGTCAACGTGCGCATGTCACCGCAGTTCGCCAAAGAGTTCGCCAACGTGTTACAGGAAAACGTAGACCTCTACGAACAGCAGGTGGCGAAGATTGTTGTATCAGACGAGGGGAAGAAATATAAGTTCATTTCAAACTCTCAATTTCCTCAACAGCTAAGCCGGTAATAGAAGATATCTTATCAACAGGCATATTTTCTTGTAGGAACGCTTTCGCAGTCTGAATGGCTTTTCGATGCATGCCTTCCTGAAAACCCTCTTTTACACCTTCCTGTTTGC
>CAZAOK010000014.1:44407-52438 GCA_964486725.1 uncultured Leptospiraceae bacterium | reverse complement strand
TCCATTATGAAGCAAATGATCAATATTTTAGTAATAGCTGAGTAGTTGTGTTTAATGTATCTATTACGTGTACCGCTCAACTGCCGTTATTATAGATATGATCCGCAAGCATATTTCTCAGCTCATCACGGCGTTTCATTAATATGGTTCCGTTATAGGTGTCCCTGATACGTAATGGTGTTTCAAAATTATCAATTATTTCTGTCATAAAATTGACGTGTTCCTTCTTTTCCCTTGCTTCCTGTATCTCTTCTGGGGTTGGCAGTATGATTGCATAAAGAGAATATGGTGTCTGGATCAGCGAATGGCCCCGGTTGAGGTAGGCTTCAGAGAATCCTCCGTCAATATTTATGGCCCGTCCATCTGGAGATGCTATCTTCTCTCCTTTCAACACGTTTACAGGGGTATGCCCATAGACTATTCGTTCCGCACCGAACTCCTTCATTATCTTGTCCATAAATTCCTTTTTTTTAATATTCTCATCCCAATGCAGAAGGGTTTCCTTGTGGGTTGACTTATCATTGAGAAAGTATCGTTCGAAGGTTTTCATGGCATCTTTGCCAAAAAATGGAGATTTGGGACCACACCAGAGATAGAACATGAGATCAATTTCTTTTGGGTTTTGTTTCATGCCGTTCAGGTAGTTTTTCCCCACGTTTTTGACAGTGTCTTGAATGTATTCAAGCAATTCCCTGCCTTTTCTGCCATTGAACTCCTGGAAATCCCCGTCTTTTGTGCTGGGGATGAGGGCGTGAATATTTAATATATAATTATGTACGTGGTACATTTTGCCATATTCGAAGAGGTATCTCATCAGGTATTGAATCCTGTCACTGCTTGTGAACTGTTGGGCAAGATCATCGATAACTTCTTTTTCTTCGGCGCTTAATCTGGCCGGGTTGGCTGGGTCAATAGTGGGAAAATACGTATCGGTCAACCCTCCTGTATCGCCTTTTTCCAGCATTTCAGAGAGCCTGTTCAGCCATAGTCTTGATTCCATTTCAAACTCGGGGTTTTCACGAATTGCCTGTTCTTCGAGTTTAAACTGTATTATGGCCAGGGTCTTTTCCATCTTCCTGGTGTTATCGTTTTTCGCCTTCACCTTGCAGGAGACCCCGTCAGGGTATAATTTCTCACCCAGTTTTTCCAGCGCCGAGATGTCTATTTTAAGTCTTTTGAGAAACTCCAGGTTGTCGTAACGGGTGCTGATCCTGAGTGCCTGGGCAATCATTGACCTGTTGCCGGCCGCGGCACCCATCCACAGGATATCATGATTTCCCCATACGAAGGTTACGTATCGCCGGATATCACTTTTGTTTAATATTCTGATAATTTTATCCGGCTCATCACCCCTGTCAAACACATCGCCAAGTACAATGAGATGCCCCAGTATTACCTGTTTTACAATTTTGCAAAGGGCGGTTATCATCCTGTCGGCGATAAGTTCGTTCTCATATACGATGTTGGGGACGGGGTAGTGCAGTATGATGTTTTCAAGTGTTTTCTTCAAATCCTTGTTGATGCTGGTACGGATCTGATCAAAGTCGTTGATATTTTGTACCTTGTAATCAATGATCTTGCCCAGGGCAGAGATAATATCCTGCCTGTCCATGTGGTAGATATCATTTATAAAGTATCTTTCTTTTCTGATTATTCGGCCGATGTAGTCGATTTTTTCCATGGAGAATGTTTTTGGTAACGCCTCGTAACAGGTTCTCCATACCAGGCCGAACCTTCCCTTCAAAATTGACACGAAACGATCACCCGCGCCATGGGGATCGCTTATCCACAGTGTGGTGTCAATATAATTATCCAGTTCAGATTCGATTTGCGTAAGTTCCCGTATTATATCATGAAGTGAGGCGATTGTTCTGGTTGGGGACATGACCTGTTCTCCAGAATAATTTATTAGTCTATGTATATTTTATTTCAGGTCTTGTTTTCTGTCAATATTCAATTTTTGCGGGGAAATGGATTTACATTATTTTTCCACCCACGTCATCTATGTCGAGATCTTCGAGTACCTCTTTCATTGTCTCCCTGTCAATGTTTTGGGTGCCGCCTTCCATTCCCATGGATAAGGCGAATACCTTTTTCTTCACATAGATGTCTGCCCTGGCCCTGAGTGCTATGGCAATGCTGTCACTTGGCCTGCTGTCGATGGTAATATCTCCATTTTCGGATGAGAGGTAAATCTTCGCGTAGTAGATGTTATCTTTCAGATCATCAATTACCACTGATTGAACATTGTAACCGAGTTGATCAATGATGTTTATTATCAGGTCATGGGTAAGAGGCCGAATAGGTTTTTTCCCTTCCATCTCGATAGCGATCATGCTGGCTTCCAGCGGCGCAATCAAAATTGGGAGAATATTCCCGCTTTCGTTGTCCTGCAATACTATTATTGGCGTTCCGGATTCTTCTTCAAGGACTATCGAGTTGATTTCCACTTTACATAAACTCATTTATTTCCGCCTTGTTGTTTTTTTGCCTTACCGTGTACTTATATAGTACTGAGGGCTGATAAAAAATCAAGATATAAATAACAAATCGGTTAAAATTGTTATTGCAAAAAAAAATGTCATATGCTTTGATCCGCTCAGTATATCAATATAATGAGAAGCTGTTTTTTATGACTAAAACCTATGAAGCCACAAGCCATATAGAAATTAATGCACCTGCCCGGGTGTGCTATGATATTTTATGCGATTATGAACGTTATCCCGAATGGTTTAAGTATGTGAATACCGTAGATATCAAAGAGTATGGTGAGGATGGAAGGCCTGTAGTTGTATTCTACAGGTTTGACGTGGCTCTTAAACAGGGATTCACAATATTACAGACTTATAGTTATGATGACCAGAACCTGGTTCTTCATTTTGAATCGGCAGGCGGAGATTTCAAAAAATCAGGTGGATACTTTAAGTTTATCCCGGGTGAAGATGAAAATACCAGGGTTGAATACATGGTACATGTGACCCTGGGCTTTCCTGTTCCACAGAGGGTGGTTGATTACGTTGTTGACTATGCCATGAAAGATGTACTGAAAAACCTGAAATCTGAAGCTGAAAAAAAAATGTGAAATAATACTTATATCTTTTTATATTCTTTTTTCTGTAATATATTTACCATCCATTCGGCAACTACCTCGCTATGTGTTTCCTTGTTACTTGCCAGTTCAATATATTTTGCCCGGTGCATCTTCTCAATCATTTTTTTTATGGTGTCTGTCTCATGCAGGGTGTCGGTTTTTGCACCGATAATATAACAGGGGGTAGTGATATACTGCAGTCGTTCCATAAGGGAATAGTGTTTCAGGTCAAGGGCGTTATACTTGAGCTTGTACGGATCGGCGGCGTTTATTGTGTTGGTGTATTTTTCAACCTGTTCCTTTTCACTCGACTTGTCTAACCTGAAATTAACCAGGTACCATATAACGATTTTCTTGATAACTACGTATAACGAAGGAGGCAGCACGGGCACGATGTCTCCAAGGACTGCCGGAAATCTGAATACAGGGAGGGGACTTATCAACATGGCGCACAGTGGTTCCCTGGTTCGGTGTGACAGGTATTCCAGCACAACCGATGATCCAAGGGAGCTGCCGGCAATGGCAAAAGATTTTTTTTCGGGTATAACCTGCTGTATGACTTCGTGGAGGTCTTCCACCATGCGGCTTACCCTGAAGCTGATCTCCTTGTTCTTTTTCCCCTCGGGTAACAGCGAGGACTGTTTTTCCCTGGTTTCAAGGTACATGACACGGTATTCCGAGGTGAGTTCTCTTAATACACTTTTCCAGCCCTGCAGCTGGGATATCCAGCCTGCCACAAAGAGAATGATGGGTTTGTTTGAAGAGTCTGCCCCCGGCTGGAAGTCCAGCATTTTCAGGGATACGCCATCTGACAATAGCACATAGTATTCAGATACTTTTGTTTCGGGGGCAGTATATTCGGAATATTCCATCACCTTGCTCCTATATTCGTCTTGCTATATCATCACCAACTTCAGCTGTTGAATTATTGCCGCCGCGATCGGGGGTTTTCAGGTTTCCTTCGGATAGATGATCCTGCACCGCTTTTTTAATCTTCGCGGCGCTTTCTTCTTCGCCAAGAAAGCCTGCCATCATTGATGCGCTGAGTATGGCAGCAAGGGGGTTGGCAACGCCTTTACCCGCGATATCCGGTGCCGAGCCATGCACAGGTTCAAACATGGAAGGAGCCTCACGGGTTGGATTAATGTTGGCGCTTCCGGCGAATCCCATTCCACCTATGATAATAGCCGCGATATCACTGAGAATGTCACCGAACAGGTTAGAGCAGACCACCACGTCGAAGTTTTCAGGTGACCGTACAAAGTTCATGGCCGCGGCATCCACAAGCATGGGGCCGCATTCCACGTCAGGGTAATCTTTTGCCACGTCATTGAATACCGAGTCCCAGAAAACCATGCTGTATTTCAACGCGTTTGATTTTGTTATACTGGTTACCTTTTTCCTGTCCCGTTTGCGTGCCGTTTCAAAGGCATATCGAATAATACGTTCTGTTCCCATGCGCGAGAAGTAATTCACCTGCATGGCGCATTCATTTGAGGTGCCAACGTAATGGCGTCCTCCAAGTGGGGTGTATTCACCCTCGGTGTTTTCACGGATTACCAGCATGTCGATGTCATACGGTTTCTTGTCTTTCAGGGGGGAATCTACTCCCGGAAAGAGAATAGCAGGCCTGATATTTACATACTGATCAAAACCTTTTCGCATACCAAGGAGTGGTTCTACTGCTACATGATCGGGAGCGTTGTCCGCGTTTCCCACTGCGCCAAGAAGAATGGCATCATAAGGCTTCAGCTGGTCAATGTAATCTTCCGGCGCGCAGCGTCCGGTTGATTTGTATAGTTTGGTGCTCCAGTCTATCATTGTATAGTCAATATCAAGACCGCATGTATCCAGCACCTTTTTTGCTTCGTTAACAACTTCGGGTCCTACCCCGTCGCCGGGATATAATGCTACTTTATACGACATGTTGTACCACCTTTTTGTAGAGTTTATACTGTCTTTAGCCGTTTTCAGGTTATTCTATGATACACGGCATGTGTACACTAAGTGTTTTTTTATACGGATTATGCGTAACAGCGGCAGAATATCAGCCGGAAACACATAAAAGAGTATTGTAATTACTCAGCTGTCATGCTGGATATTCAAAATTATTCTAAAATGAAGAATAATCCAGCATCTCCCCCCGCCTTCGGCGGGGGGAGATGCTCCAATGCTGAGTAGTCACAGAGTATTTATATTACTTTGTGGAACAGAATGCGTATATAGTAAAGCAAAATTACAGGAAAAATCGAAAAAACAGGGTCTATTCTTCTTTCAACTGGAGATGTTTCGCCGCAGGTCATCAAGAAAATGCCGGTATACCAGGTCGATGTCAGTGATGACATACTGCAGAACCCGGCTGTTTTTCAGGCTCAAGAGGCCATGCAGCATGCTCCATGCTTCAACGGTACGCTGCTGTGCTTCTTCCCTGCTGATGGCATTCTCTCCTCCGGCGGCATCGATAACTGACTGCACGGCAATTTCTACGATACGGTTGGAAAGATCCATCTCGATGGCGGCGGTATCTTCAAGTTCGGTACCAACGAAGTCGTTATACCTGGGGGCAGGCAGTGAGAACATGATATCGTAATGGTGGGGGTAGGCAATTCCAAACCGGTAATAGGCATCGAATACTTTCTGCCATCGGGCAGCCGGGTTGTTTTCTGATGTATAGGCGCTGGAAATGTTGTTATGAAGAATGGTAAAACCTTCGATTACAAGTGCCAGGTAGATGGAATCCTTGTTGCTGTAATAATTGTAGATATTGGCAGCCGTCATCTTCAGCCGGGATGCCAGCTTTCTCATGGTGAAAGCCTGGTATCCCTCCTCGCTGATGATGTTAAGGGCGCTGCCAAGTATCTTCTCCCTGATCTTCTGGATGTCGCTCTCTGCTCTTGGTTGCCTGCTCATGGGGCCTGTATATCCCGCTGCATGTTCTGTCGTCAACTCTTATTATGGAATGAGTTGAGACTGTCATACAGGGTTCGGTTTCTCCTGTATATCTCCAGGAAGGCGTTGTAAAGCTCATCGTAGAGCTCCCGGTTCCTGTTATCCGGCAGGTACTGCCCGGTGATCTTCACGTGCCGTGGAATATCGTCGAAACTCATCTGCCCCATGCCGACCGACGCGATAAAGGCGGCTCCCCGGGCGTTTGCCTGCAGTGGGTCTTCCACCTGGAATACGGGCCTGTTCATCACGTCGGCAAAAACCTGGCTCCAGATGTTTGACCTGGCCCCGCCCCCGATAAAATGAAGCCCGTCAAAGGGTCTGCCGGTAAACTTTTCAACGTAGTCCATGTTCCACCGGGTGTTAAAGGCAATACCTTCGAACACCGAGCGGACGATCTCCTCCCGGCTGGAGGTGACAGAGAGGTTGTGAATGCCTCCCCGAAGGGTGTTGCTGTCAACGGGGCTGCGTTCACCGTGCAGCCATGGGGTGAATATGACCCTGCCCGCCCCGGGCGGGGTTGACGCCACGATGCGGTCAAGGGCGGCGTAGAGGTTTTCGTCTTTTTTACGCTTCAGCGTTTTTTCATCCAGTACATGTTCGATAAGATAGGTGAGGCATCCTCCCGCCATGTCCTGCTCGTTGATGCACTGGTACTTTCTTGGAATTGAAGAGGGGAGGGAGGCGATGCTGTGGGTGATATCGGTTTTCTTGAAGGGGACGATGCACTCCACCCACGAAGAAGTGCCGATATAGAGGTGGCCCTGAAAGTCCCGTACCGCTCCGGATCCCACGAGGGCTGACTGGTGATCAGGTGACCCGGAGTAGACTTTCACGTCCTTCCCTATGCCAAGCTTCTTTGCCACCCGGGGGAGGACACTTCCCACGCAATCGGTTGAATGCACCATGGGGGGGAGCTTGCCGGCATCGATGCCGAGTTTGGCAATGAGGACGGGGTCGTAGTACATGTTGTTGATGTCCACCGAGTTGGTGACCCAGAAGAGGGTCATGGCGTCGTAGGAGGAGGTGAACTCCCCCGTCAGGCGCAGGTTGAAATAGTCCTTGCTGCTGAGAAACTTGAAGGTGTTCTCATAGATCTCCGGGCGCTCGTTTTTCAGGTAGAGGACATGGGCGATGTCGTCCTTGCCCGACAGCTGGGGACCGCCCCCCGTCCGCCTGATCCAGTTGAGTATGCGGCTGAGGCCGTAGCCCTCCACGTTGATGATTCCCCGCATAAGCTTTTGCACGTGGGGCGCCCCGCGGGAATCCATCCAGGTGAGGGAGTTCATCAGCTGTTTCCCGTTTTTGTCAACGGCAACGGTGCTTGAGAAGGTGCTGGATACGCATATTGCCTGTATGGATGTCGGGGATACTTTGCCGCGGGAGATGAGTTTTTTCGCGGCTTTCATGAAGGCGTTCCACCAGTCTTCGGGGTTTTGCTCTGCACCTCCCCCCGGTAAAAAGTACACGGGGGTGGGCTCGTTCTGGAAGTCTGTCACCTTCCCGAATATTGAAACAAGTGCCACCTTGCATCCCGATGTGCCGTGATCGATGGCCAGCACGTGTGGTGTTTTTTTGGATACCATTTTCTCCTCCCGGAACGTATGTATGAAGCCCCTCGCCGTATGGGAGGGGCTTTACTGGTGTTACAGGTCTATGATGGTGATGTTGCCGTCCCCGTCCACCTGCTCAACCAGGAACCCCTCGAAGGCGCCTTCTTTCTTTGATGATTCATCTGACTGCATGATCTCGGGCACCAGGTTGATAAACTCGCCGGCGTTGATGCAGGCCTCCGGCGGCAAGACGCCGTCTTGTTTCACCATTCCCTGGTGCATGGCGATAGCCCCCATGGCGGCGGGGATGCCGGTACCCTCTCCCAGTGCCTGGCTGGTGGATGCCATGTGGAACCGGTATTCCTGGTAACTGCCTTCCTTTTTGCCCTTCGCGATAACGGTAACGCAGCCACGCTGTTCACCGAAGCCGGTCTCCTTGAG
>CAZAOK010000014.1:0-44307 GCA_964486725.1 uncultured Leptospiraceae bacterium | reverse complement strand
TCGAAGGGCTCGCCGCCGTGGGTGTGAAAGATGTCAATGGCTTCAACCTCGTCAAGCAGTGAATCTGCCGCAAGACGGGCCAGGATGTTGGTAACGCCAGGTGAGCTTCCCATGCCGATGAGGGCTCTGACCCCTTTTTCCTTCGCGATGCTGTCCCATTCAAGGATGTCAAGGGTGACGTCAACATCGTCGCACACGTCAACGTAGTCGATCTTCTCGTCAAGCACCACCTCCAGTATGGTTTTCACCGTGGAGTAGAAGGGCCCCACGCAGTTGAGAACCACGTTGCTTCCCTGTACCACCTTCCTGATGCTGTCAGCGTCGTGGGCGTCAAAAAAGGCCGCGGTGGTGCCCTTTCCGAGATCCGCGGCCATCTTCTCTGCTTTTTCCATGTTATAATCGGCTATAACCACTTCTGAAAACTCCGGGTGGGTTACCAGTGTCCGTACAGCCACGCTGCCTACCGCACCGCATCCGCCAAGTACTGTTACCTTTGCCATAATGCCAACCTCGCTTTTTTCTAATATTTAACATTGTTTAATTTAACAAAGTTAAATTATTATGCGAGAGATGTCAAGAAAAATGTTGGGTGACGGGGGGAGACGGTGACGGGTGACGGGAGTTTCGGGAAGGTCTGCTGCCGCTGTCATCCCGGCCGAAGTGCCGGGATCTTAAAATGCATGTGCCTGGTGCTGTATTCCCTCAAACACATTTTATTCAATGCGGCAGTTTTCTGTTTACATATTGTCTGAGAATTTGTAAGATGTTGAGCGATTTAACGCAGAGCCAGCAAGACGTGGATGAGACGGATAGAATGGTTCTCTGGATATTTCTGAATCATTTATTAAACCTGTCACTCGTTATTTGTCACCCTTCACTGTTTCATCTTCCGTTCTCTCTGGCCCCAGGTGAAAGGAGTAATGTAATGCCTGTATTACGTAGAATTATCATTCCGGTTTTTACTGTAGTAGTTATCCTTTCGGTTGTGGTCATATGTACTGGTGAAAGTGAACTACTGGAACCTGTTCCAGGTGAATCTGATCCTACTATTATTTCCATTGATATGGATGCAGACGGCAATCGGCTGGTAGCCGGTACCGAGGGTGGTGGAGTGTATACCTGGGATATCCAAACAAACATGAAAAAGCAGGTTCTTCCTGTTTCTACCCTGGCATATCATGATGTGTTGTTCAGCCCTGATGGGAAATACCTTGCCGCCGGCACCTGGGATCATAACGTGTATATCGTGGATATGGCAAGTAGCACGGTGGTTGCTCATATGAAGGGTAGCGGACACGGCCCATGCAGGTTGAGCTTCTCGCCTGACGGTTCACTTCTTGTTTCAAGTAACTGGGAGCGGCAGGTATACCTGTGGCATGTGCCTTCGGGCAGGCGGTTACATGTAATGCGTGGAGAAGAGGATGACGAGATCCTGGACGTTGCCATCTGCGACAAGTGTTCATGCGTGGCGGGACTCATCAAGAACGAACGTGAAGGGAAGGAAAACCGTTACGGGTTGCTTCGCACATGGGACATTCATACCGGCAGGGTAAAAACAGAACAGCACGTGCAGGACGTGAATGCCCGGCATGAATTTCTTGTATCAATAGAAAGTATACCAGAAACCGGCATGATGGCAATAGGCAGTGACAGGCCTGCTGTGGTCCTGTTTAACTTGAAGACAAAGCAGGTTGCCCGTGCTGCCGGTCATGTAGAGATAACACCTTTTTCCCTCAGGACGTCCATGGATGGCAGGATTCTTGTTGCAAGGGACCAGGATGGCGCATCTGAAGTTTTCGATATGCATAATGGTGACAAACTTGCCCGCTTTGCTCATTACGGTGGTTCATCGGCTGTGGCAATAGATGGCCATGGACGGGTTGTCGCGTATTCTCTCTTCTACGGTGATGATGCCGGGAACACTGCAACAGGCGTGATGGTTCGTGATTTGCGAAAAGATTCAATAATCAGTATTTTGGAATTATAAAACCCGTATTCACATACACAGCTGTCCCTCAATTATCTTGACCGTTTTATACAATAATTAAAAACCCGGGTATAGCCCTCACTCTTTTTTTCGTCATCAACAGTAGTGGATTAGGAGAATACTGAAACACGAAAAAGGAGCGAGGTATGGCCACGTCACAGGCTGAGAGAGAAAGAAAGGAACTGGTTAAACGTCTGAAAAAGGGCAGGCGTCTTCATACAAAACCGCCAAAGGTTGAAACCCCTCAAAACGTGTATACCCGGAAGCATAAACACAAAACACGGCTAAGGGAATACATGTGAAATACGAGTCCAGGGTAAGGTTGGAGGTGAGGGCCTGATGAAAAATGACGCATTTATCAAGCGTTATGGGGATGCAGGGAGATGGTGCAGCGCTGAAAGAATGTTCCATAATCTGCTTGCACTCTTTCAAATTGATTCTCCCAGCGGTAGCGAAAATGTCATCTGTCAGCATCTTTCGCGCTACCTGGCTTCACTTAAGCCGGGGTCAGAGCATCGTGATGGATCAGGTAACCTGTATGCCCGTTTTGACGGGGGGAACCCGGATGGGATTACCCTGATGTTTGCTGCCCACATGGATACCTGGCCCACCCTGTCAGGCGAACGGTCAGCAGGGTTCAGAGAAGATGGGATAGTGTATGAAACCGGAAGCCTCAACCTTGGTGCTGATGACAAGTGCGGTATTGCAATGATCCTAGAACTATTGCACATGCGTCACCGGTATCTTCAATACCTTAAATCCCTGGATGTGCTTTTTACCGTTGGCGAGGAAACCGCCTGGAAAGGTGCCCGCCTTGCATCGCAGATATTGCTGGATGGGGTGGACCTGGTAGTAAGTACCGATGTTCCTGTGAGAAAGACAGACGAAAGTCAAACAGCCCTGGCGGTACATCACTTTTCACGGAAAAAGGACAGGGACAGTATCGTACAGGTGTTGGCCCGTTCCGCTGCGGAGATGTCCCTGTCCCCTGCTATTCTTGGAAAAGATGACGGACACGTAGGTGGAGATGCCTCAATATTCTTCCAACGCGGCTGCAGTGTTGTTGATTTTTGTAGTACTGTTGTCAACGCGCATACCACGTATGAATACTTTCACTTTCCCTCACTCGTACATAATACTGACTGGCTTTTCGATTTTACCTGTAGAATTGCCCGGCAGTGGAGACCTGGAAAGAATGTATCACAAGAAAATCCGGTTGCACAACCTCCGCTAAACGTCACACGGCCCGCGCTCACATGCCCGGATGGACTTGCAAAGTATATTATTAAAAGCCTGAAAACCTACGATGCAGATACCTGCGCCCGTCTCTATCATGAAATGGCACGTATTATGGATGACGAACCGGGAGCCGAAATCACGCGGTTTATACAGTGTTTCCTGGTTGCCAGTCTGAAGCCACAAAGACCCGGCTTTGCAGCCGCCTTTGCTGTTGTCAGGGAAAGGGTATTTGCCATGAAAGAGGTGCTGGTTGAAGGGCTTTTAAGGCGAAATATGCAAGAGTTTGCAGGCACTCTCCTGGAAACAGGAAGTTACGATACACTGTTACGTTGTCTCTGCGCGGATACGGGAGGAGAGTACCATGGGTGGGAGTATGTACATGAAGCCCTCATGCTGGTAGTGCTTGATTCTTCGGGGCTGCTAAACACCGGGGAGATCATAATCCTTTTGAAACAATATGTTGGCCGGTATGATCGAGACCGGTGGCTGTACGTGTTGTTAAAAAGCAATGATGTATCTGCAGCTATGCTGGTAGATTATCTTGGAGGTTATAACAATGCGGTTGCTCTCAGCAGGGCCATGGAGCTGGTACAATGGGTATACTCCCTTTGCAGCAATCCTCTGAAAAACCTTATGCTGAAATTATTGGGAGACATGCGGCAGCCTTCAACGGCACATTACCTTCTGGACCTTCTTGAAAGCGGGAAAGAATCGGGTGAAACAATAGAAAAGGCTGTGGCCCATAACGCGGACCTGTTGATGGAGAGACTGGTTGAGCTTATTAATATTGACCAGGAGAGGATTCGGGGTGTGATACCACGTGTCCGTTTTGATCTTGCCGGTATAATGAACAAAGAAATACAACGCTTTACGGGAAAAGACCTTGATGAAGAGACACTCCGGTCTCTTGTGAAAAACGTGTATGCCCTCACGTATGCCCATCACCGAATGGGAAATACCAGCATGTATAAGTACCTGGCCATCAGGAAAACCTTCTTTATGCTGAAGATGTACACGCCACACCAGTGTATGCGGTTGTGTGGCCTGCTTGCAGGATTTGATGGATTGCATAACAGGAGATTATACCTTGATATCAGTCTTTTGCGAAACATCTTTGCCAACCAGTACCTGTATATCCACCTGTCAAGTGAGAATGACGAATACATACTTCTCAGAGTGAAACAGATGATAGAAGAAGGGCAATCTTCCAACCAGATCTGGCAGATTATCCAGAATAATAAAATAGAAAGCCATGATGGCAACCACATAGAAGAAGAAGCAAGGATGCTGTATTATTCACTGGAATTACGTCCTGGCTGGAAAGAGTTTGTGCGAAGATATCATAATTATAATGAAATGACCATACCGGATCCCGCATTGAAACTGCCTGCCTTTAACATAGATGATGCTGGCCAGGTAGCGAATGAAACGGACATAGTTTCTGTTATAAAACAACGGGTATCGTTGTACACCCCTTCGGAATATGACAGGTACGGACGCATATTGCAGCCCATGCTTGATGAGATGGCAGGAGGAAAAAAGTTCGCGAGAAAATTGTACGCGGCATGCCGTGACTATTTCAGGGTAGAACGCCTGGAAAGGCACAGGCTAGAGAATTTCATGGTGGCGAAAAAGCGATACCATGTGCTTGGATTCTACAGGCAGCTGCTTCCCCGTATTTTAGAACAATATTACAGGGAGAGAAATGATGCTATGGAATTGGTTTTGTTTTACATATTCATGGAATTCATCGAGGCTGATGGGGAAGGGGTGTTGAAATTTTTTGATAAACAAACTGGTATGGAAAGCAACCCGCTGCTGTCCCGACTTCTCCAAGTGGAGAGTGAAATGTACTGTGAACACGTGAAAGAATTGAGGAAAAGACATGTGACAGCACTGGAAATTATCAACAGGGACGTTGCCACAATGATAGAACATGCGGGTAATATTTTTGATCTTCGGCGTATATATACAACACGCATGAGCAGGTTAACGGAGATGATGCAGGAGCACCCTCATGACAGGGAATTACCGTGGATAAAGAAGGAGATGAAAACCATACAGAAGATGCGCAGGGATTTTTTCCTGGTTGAAAGGTTTTATGATACGATCTTTGACAGGGATAAGAAGGGCGTTTCTTTTATAAAGAGGATCTTTTTTCAGCCCTGCAAGGGACCCGTGATGGCATTTCGATCCTGGGCAGGTGGTGACTGTAACAAGAATAACATCTCACAGGTGTCTCACCCCGACAGTCTTTTCTACAGGGTCATGTACAGGGGGCGATGGTGCGGTTACGTGACGTTGCTAATACTTCGGTGTGCCGATAGGCCTGACGCAATGCTTATAGACGTGATAAATATTTCTGGCCTGGATATCTCTTATCAAAAGCTGGTAAAGGAAATAGTACAGCGACTGATTGGAATTTGCCGTGCCAACAGGCTGAACTACCTGCTGATTTCTGAGTATGATCACCTGCGCTCAAACAAGGACTACATACGGGACAGTATCAATGCATGCTCTACAAGGATGAAGGTTAGAAACAGGTGGCAGGATACCGGTAAGGATTTCCAGTCACTGGGATTTTCGTACGAGATAATATGGCGAAGGTAACTTGATTGAGCATATTTATTTTCGTCATATATAGATGAGAAGAAATAAAAGGAGGAACCCATGCTGTATTTAAAAGATTACGATCTAGGGGACGACAACTCAACATCTGAAGCTGTAGAAGAAGAAACTAACTCGGTACATGACTGCATACTTGAAGGAATATTATTCCGGGAGGACTGGGATCTTATCATTAATCGGCTTGGATCAATATCTGATAAGTTGATCTGGTCTGCCAGTGAATATGATGACCGCCAGGAGGAGTATCTCAACGGCTGCTGCGTAATGCTTGACTTTCTGCTGCACCAGGTATTCCGGCAGCATGAGATAGAAGAGGTTCTTGAGATCGCCGCAAAGTTATCACGAGCTTTTCCTGAAAAACTGGAATTACAGTATTACCATGCATATTATTTAATGTTGGACGGGAAGGCACAGGAAGCCCTGGCGGTTGCCAATACACTTAAAACCTTCATCAAATATTTTGATATGCTGGCCGGGTCAATTCCTGCTTTCAGGGTATACGAGCTTATTCTCCAGGCACGGCTGGTTTCAGAAAGTGAAGACAGGGATATTGACCAGTTTCTCTACCAGTTCGCGAAGCTTGAACCACTGGCGGGGGAGGATGCGGCAATGATCAATTTTCACCAGGGACTATTGTACCGCGGGAAAGACCAGGATGCGAATGCCATTGACAAGTTCATGAAAATTGAAGCCACCGGGCTCAGCGGCCCCATACGGTTTGTTTTCTATGAAACCATGTACCGGCATTTTCGTGAAAAGGGAGACATGGAAATGCAGATGATAATCCACATGCAATGGCATGATTTTACAAACAACAGAAAAACATTATCAGATTATATCACATGGTTTGTCAATCGAACATTATTATTGCGAATGACAGGGTATGCCGAAACGGCCGAGTATATTAATTGCCGCCTGCTGTTTCACAAAGTTATTGAGGAAGTGTCAGACCATCCCGAAGTACAGAAACTCCTCGAAGGTGAGAACCAGGCATTGCGGAACCTTGAACGTGCAGGTTTTGCCATGGAAGACGGCCCGGCATACACCAACGACACCTACTGCAACACCATGGTGAACACACGGCCGCGTTCGCGCGATGCGAAGTACAGGGGAACATGTAACGTGGTATCCACAGATAACGGTGTAATCCCCGTTGAGGTGATTGGTGTACCGGCAGTTGACAGTGTACCGGCCTTACAGGTGCTTGGAGAGGTTGACAGTTCGCTGCTTCGCTACCTCGACCATCTGTACCGGTACCTTCTGCTCAACAGGGAATATTACGGGCTTGACCTGTGTGACCACGTTTCGCCGGTTCTCTCGTTCCCGGATTATGGTCAACATACCGGTAGCAGCTGTGGTGCTTCCATCGCCCTGGCGCTTATGAAATGCCTCTCTTCGGCAATGATTGATGATGAAGTATACGCCGGTATGATGGGATCAGCAGTGTTCAGCAATGACAGCCTGTTGCCCGTAAGTAATGTGAACAAAAAGGTACAGCAGGCAGTACAGGCTGGCTTCAATACCTTCTTCCTCTCCGTCGATAATGCCAGTGATGTGAGGAATACTGTTGATTACAGGTGGCTCTTTTCCATAGAACTGGTGTACAGTGCCACCCTGAAAGACCTGTGGGACCTTCTCCTGGCACGAAGCGCGGAGAAAAGTATTGCCTGAAATGTTGTTGACATTATACGTTTTTTCGGGGAAGAAAAGCCATGTGTGATACTGAAAACAGGGTTGGGACCATGAAAAACATACGGTGGGATATTGTTAACGAGTACCTCCAGTCAAACACGTGGCTTGAAAAAAAGGACGAATTGACTGATGATGAATTAAGCGCGTGTATCTTTCACTATGATAACGCCAAATTTTTCTACTGGCTTGACCGGTATATCAGCAGTGCTTTCTATCATTTCCCCAAGGAAGACGGGGACATGGAAGAGTGTTTTTTTTATATGTGTGAAAAGATTACCAGGAGGTTTCGCACGTATAAAGAGAAGATCGAAAACCTGGAAGGTCTTTTTACAGTGATGATGAAGCGTGTCTACGCGGACTGGCTGAAGAAAAAAAAATACATACAAACACATAATAAATATGTACCCGAGTATATAAAGGGTGATCCTGTCTGGGAATTGATGTATACGTATATCATAAAGTACATGTATTCAAAGGAAGAAGCGTATGGTGTATACAGTACCCTCCATCAGGCAACTCATGGTGAGAGCAATACCGGGGACATGCTTGATTTTGATTCTTTTAAGAATGAATACATTTACATGTGGGAAAAGCTTGATACCAAGATAAAGAATAAATACAGGCAGCGGCTGATGGCCGCCAATGTACGAAATCCTGCCAGTGGGCCACAGACTTATAAAACCTGGAAAGATGCAGTTGCTGAAACTATTGACAACGTTGCAGACCTGCATTCGGATTCAAATTCGCCTGAAGAAAAATACATCCAGAAAGACATAGCTGAAAGGGTGCGAAGGGCCCTTAAAACAATGAATGATAATGAGCAACACCTAGCTAATCTACTCCTCCAGAACCGTTCGCTAAGAGAAATAAAACCGGAAAAACTGGGGCTTAGCACTAATGCTGAAAAACAAAAGTTTGTGAGAGAATTTAAAGATAAATTAAAGAAAACACTGAAAGAAGTGGCCGGACTTGAAGTAGAATCAGTAATTGACACATACCACAGGAGAGACAAATGAAGTGTCCTGAGATAACCAGAGAAACATACGAGTACTTGTTACATGATAAAGAATTCGGCCATCACGTTGCCGAATGCGCACAGTGCAGGGAAGCGTTTACCAGGCTCGCCATTTCAATGGAACTCCTGAAAGACGAAGATATGCGTCAGTCTGCTTCCATGTTTGTTGAAAGGCTGTTGAAAAAAAGAATAGCCCAAATGCTTGCCGGGGGCGGTATGACCAAAGACGAATTCTACCGGGAGCTGAAAAACGAGGAGCTTTTCAGTGCCTACCAGGGAATACAGGATATGTCCCTGCCCATAGCGGCCTTCGAAATGCTGTATGGCAGCATGATGATGAAGGGTGAACTGGCGCAGGAGCAGGAGATGGTAGTAGCCGGTGAAGCACTGGCAGGGGAAGAAGTTCCAGATGATATACGGGAACGATTTGCCCCTTACCTTGAGCAGGCCACTGGTGAACAGGAGAGCCGGCTGCAGTCCATAGTACGGGCACTTGCACTCCTGAAACAGCACAGTACCCGCCAGTTCGTTGAATTGCTGGTGCCACTGCAGAATTATGCCGAAGGGCTTGTGACCGGCAAAGGTGATACCCATGCTACCTCTGCAATGCCCGCTATGGGTTTTTCCGGCGGTTCTGATAAAGGGTCACCCGAAGCCAGGGAGCTGTACCGGGCCATGACCGAAAGTGATGATCCTGAAGAAGCGGTGAAAAAATACCTGGGCATGTAAATGTCCAGCTTGATTTCTAAACTATTTGACCTTGTATGCCTGGCAGTGTTTTTTCTGCTCCTTTACGTGGAGCTTCATGTGCCGGGTGCCTCTAAGGAAGATGTTCACTTATTCCTGTTGCTGTGGTCACTCTACGAAGTCCGCGTAATGTGGGGCATTGCCCGCATGGTGGTTCGGCTTTCGGTGAACAGGAACCTGCCCGTGCACAACATTCCACTCCACACGCCAGTGCTTCGGATCGTTGATGTTATTTTTCTGGCATTATTTCTCCCCTTGCTGGCAGAATCGTTAGCCGAAAACTATGAACTTTTACTGCGAACGGGCATTCAGTTCCCCGACTTTTTTTTGCTGATTATCTACATTGTTCTTACGGGACTTGCAGGCGGTTTGGGATGGGCCATGTACAAGCGTTTCATGGAAAGGGACGATATTATTCCCCTACAGGAGACGGGTGTGCAGATCTCCATGCTGCTGGTGATCCTTGCCGGCTGGCTGCTGTTTTGCCTTGTTGAGGCAGGCTCGCTGGTGGCGGCGTGCGTGGCTGACGGTGCGTGCGGCTACCCCCACCTGTTTAAGGTTGCCATACTGTTGTTCCCTTTTTACCTGCTTTTCAGGGCCTACAGGTTGTTACCCGCTTCCATGCTGAAGAGGCTTAACGCGACACCCGTTGCCCCGCCCGGTTCAGAGGACGTGGCGCAAAAGGTAGAGGCCCTCTCGGACATGATGGGGCTTTCCCGGTCCCCGCGCGTGTACTGGTCAGATGAACTGAACAGGCCGGCTGACCCATCACGGTACTGGTTGTGCAGCCCGGTTACTTTCAATAGCACGGCCTCACGACCGGTTATCGTTCTTCCAGGCAAATGGAAGAGCCGCTTTGTTGACGTGCTCGACTATTACCATGTTGATGACAACATGGAGGCGGGCAGCCTGGCGGAGGGGTTTGTACTGCTCCACGAGTTGTCCCATATACGCAATGGAGACGCCCGTGCAGTTACCATGGGAGGATACCTCTTGCGGGCCGTTGCGTTCAGTCTTCCCCTGATGCTGGTCCCGCTTGGTATATACCAGTGGCTGTTGCTTCTCTTGAGCGTGCTTGCGGCGTACGCGTACTTCTTCTCCCTTTCAAGAAACAGGGAATACCTGGCAGATGCAAGGGCAACCCTTTTGAAGTTTTTTACCATGAGAGAAGTGCATTTCCTTTCTTCAAGGGGGGTAATCGCCGGACTCGAAGACCGTTCCTTCATGGAGTTCATATTCAGCTGCATGGACAGTCCCCGAATGAAACCCCCGGGAACAGGGCTGCTGGAAAGGGGCAGGATGCTTTTTATGTCCATTACGCGGCGTTTCGCCCGTGTCCGGTTTGACGGTATAACTGAACGGGTACGTTCATTTCTGCGAAGAACCGGTATTACGGCTACACACCCCGCCGGCATAGACCGGAACAGGGCGGCATCAAATTACCTGTTTTCGTACAATTACACCGGGAATATACTGTCAGGTGGAGAACGAGTCTACCAGTCAATTCTATTCGGCATCACCTGCGGCGTGGTGCTGTTCACTGTCATTTACGTTATGTACATGCTGAACGTGATAGCCGGCACCTTGCAGGTTAACTGGCTGTTATCAGGGTTTACCAACACCAGCATCAAGGAATTTTTTGGCGAATGGCCCGCTTTATTTAAAATGCTGCCAGTGTTCTTTGTGGTGTTCATGGTGTTCCTGTACAGCATGGCACTGTTGCGTAGACACGAAGAAGGCGAGGAAAAGCCCACCATCCGGCAGGATATGAAACGGCTGCTGCCGGCACTGGGTATAGTAATGATGGTATCGCTGCTGCTGGGGCCGGGTATACTCTACCTTTGCTGCAATGAAGCTCTTGATACCCGGCTGCATGTGAAATTATACCTGGTACTACTTCTAATGGTTGCCCTGTTTACGAGAACATTTCTTTCGAATTACTCCATGGGGCATATACGCCACAGGATATGGAGGCAGCGGCTGCGGCATATAAAACAAGAAGGCGGGGTACAGGGCAGGCGTACCCCCATTACAGAGTTTGCTGTAAAAAGTATAACCTTTCTTGTAATACTGGCAATCCCCACTATTCTATTTTCAGTAACAATATTGAGAGATGCGTATGTGCCCGTGATGTCCCCCCTTATCGAGTCACTGTTCCCTTTCCGGGCATGGTTCAGGGGTACGTTTGATTATGATCCTGCCGGGTCATGGTTCTTTTACACTGTGCTGTTTTCCGTGACGTTATTCATATCTTCACTTTCCCGGGAACACTTCTTCGTGGATAGACCGGAAGAAGGGGTTTTCAGCATGCCGCTTTCCCCCGGGGGAGGCTTTACGCTGGCAGTGGACGTAACGTCACCATGGTATAGCCTTACGCGTATTCTTACACAGGCATACGTTTTCATCGTGTTTATGGTGATCAGCCTGTTTGCAGGGCTGCTGTGGGCGTACCTGTATAGCGCTGTTGCATGGGTCTCCGGTGATCTTTTCAATCGTGGTATAGGGGTTATTGCCTTTTTCGGCTTTGTGATCATTCCAATAGCAGTGACTGGGGCTATATTTGAAAACTGGTCGTCAATGAAACGGGTACTCATTGATGAAACTGAAAAAAACGGCAGTATGCTTCGCCTTTACAGGATGATGGGAGCCGCTGCCGGCAGGTATGCGGATGAACTGATGGAATCGCTTGAATTTCCCGTTGCCACTCCTGACGGTGATCACGGGTGTGCCTACCTGCTTGGCTGGAAAATGGTGCTGGATGCGCTTGGTGTTGAAAATGATGGGTCACGGCACGCACTTATGCGCCTTGCCCGGGAGCAAAAGGAATCAAAGCGGCTGCATGTTATGGGCTTTTATTCGCTGGATACGCTGCACAAGATTGTACGGGCTTTTACCGTGGTGGCGGCTCATCATGAAAACTACCCTATTGTAAAGAAGAAACTGGGCCATGATTGCCTTCGGGTGTTGCATACAATGGCCATGCCGGGCGGGGGATTTAAGAATTCACCACTGTCGGTTAGCGCGGTACCCATGGGGCTCTCTGCTGCCGTAGAGTTGTGCGGCCTGCTGGAGATTGACCTTCCGGGAAAAGACCTGCACAGGGCATGGGTTATCCGTCAGCTTGCACAGGGGAACTCATTATTTAAGGCAGGACGGGAAGGCTCCCTTCTGCATCTGTATTCGCTGCTCACCGCCGCACATCACCTCGATTGTATGCCACCCGGAGGAGAAGAAGACCTGCGGTCCATTTTCATGTACCATTACCGAAGGGCTTCAAATATCAACCACATGGCCCTCCTGGCCAGGATCGCCCGGCTCTATCCCCGGTGCGCCGCCCAGGACGTGAAAGCCAGCGTGATGGAATATAACAGGAGGCGTCTGTCCTATTACCTTGAGCAGCTTGGGATGTATTCCCTTGAAGAGGCAGAAACTCTTTTTGATACCATGCTGATGTACCCGTCAGAAGTGCCCGTGCTTAGTAGAATGACAGCGGGAATGGCATGGCTGGCTGTTCGGGATGAGAGGTTGTGAGTTTTTTCTTGACAGTCTGTCAAGCATCAGCACCATAAAAAAAAGGTGCAGCAGGGCAATGCGAAACGCACTGGCGGCCAACCGCGGCACCGAAGAGAATGTGATACCAATAACAGGAGAGGATTTTCAAAACACTATGGATACTGGCAGTGTAGATATACATGGAGGGTGTGATGAGTGACCAGCAGTCTGAAAAGGTACGGGTTGTTATTAATAGGAATGAAGATGCCGGCGCGAAGGATGCTTCGTCCCGTGAAGAGGTGCTTGAGGAGATAGAGATACTGCGTGACCTTGGGCCTGCCAGGCATGATGAGATAGTAGCGCGGTACCGTGAGCTTGTGACGGCAGACCCTGCTGACCGTGAGATACTTGACCGGTTTATGGATTACCTGGGTGAGAGCGGCAATACTGATGACCCGGTTTTCGGCAACCTGGAGCAACTGTACCACCATGCGCTGGAGGCAGATGACCGGAATGCTGCCCTCTGGGGCGCGTATATGCGGCTTGTGGCCGTAAGCGGGCGTTATGAAGAATGCCGTGCCTACCTTGAAGAGAAGGTTCTTGGTCGCAACCCGTACGTGCTGTATTGCCTGGGGATGGTGTTTGGTCGTAGCGGGGATACGGGTAAGGCGGAGAATTTCATCACCCGCGCCACACGGTATGGCCTGGGCGACCAGGAGATGAAGGATATAGCGGAAGCATCGAATTACTTTTCTGTGATTGCGGGTTCACATGGGGAAGAGCGGGAGATTGGTGGTATGCGGTTCGTGTATATAGCCGGCGGTACTTTCATGATGGGCTCGCCCAATGGCGAGGGCAGTAGTGATGAACGCCCGCAGCACAAGGTGAGTGTTGATGGGTTCTGGATGGGGAAATACCCGGTGACACAGCGGCAGTACCAGGCCCTTATGGATGAGAATCCAAGTGAATTTGCAAATAACCCTGACCACCCGGTAGAGTGCGTGAACTGGCATAAAGCCATGAAATTTTGTAAACGCTTCAGCAAAAAGCATGATGTGCCTGCCCGCCTGCCATACGAGGCGGAGTGGGAGTACGCCTGCCGTGCGGGAACCACCACCCGGCACTGGTGGGGTGATGAATTTCACCCTGGCAGGGCGTGGTATAAAGATAATAGTGATGGCAGTACACACCCGGTTGGTGCCGAGGGGCACGAGAACCCGTGGGGCCTCTCTGACATGGCCGGTCACGTGTTGGAGTGGTGCATGGACTGGTATGCTGGCGACTATTACAGCAAGAGTCCTGAAGAAAATCCCCGTGGCCCCGAAGATGGTAACGGTAAATGTATTCGCGGCGGTTCCTGGTTCATCAACGTTAATATTGTCCGCTCCGCTAATCGCCTCAGAATCAATCCAGGCAACTCGTACAACCATTACGGTTTCCGTGTTGTGTTGTCCTCGCGTTGAATTACGAGGTACGGTGTGGTAACAGGAACCCGTGACATGGACCCCTGGTCTCCTGTCCCACTGGACCCACTGGAAGGTTTTTGGGGTTGGGTATACAGGCAGCAGGATGGTTCATGAATGCTTCTGCCATTATTAACAGGTCAGCAAAAACGATATTTTGGCCAGGATCACCAGGCTCTATCCCCGGTGCGCCGCCCGGGACGTGAGGGCCAGCGTGATGGAGTATAACAGGGGATGGCTGTCCTGTTACCTTGAGCAGCCTGGGATGTATTCCCTTGAAGAGGCAGAAACACTTTTTGATACCATGCTGATGTACCCCTCAGAAGTGCCCGTGCTGCGTAGAATGACAGCGGGAATGGCATGGCTGGCTGTTCGGGATGAGAAGTTGTGAGTTTTTTTCTTGACCGTCCGTATGAATTATGTAAAATTCAGCTCTTGCACAACAGTTTGGACTTCTTTGTTGTGATTATAGATATAAAACCAGGTGGGCGGATACGTGAGAGCATGTATTTTTCGTCATATTAGGGTGTAAAAGGTCTATTTCTTTAATATTATGGGGAAGGAATGAGTGGTAGAAAACGTGGCGAAGTACAGGTAGTACTGCGAAATGCTGATAAAACCAGGAAAGAATTGTTTGAAAACTATTTCAACGATATAACTGCAATATTGAGTGACTTTGAAAAGCCTGGAACAAATACAATAACAGGTGAGACCAGCAGTTTTTCGAAAACTGCCAGGAAGCGTTTCCCTGAGCAGGTTTCCCGCGTGGAAAACGAGGTTGCTGATATCATCAAGAAAGTGGGAAAAGCAAAAGCTTCTGTTCGAAAAGAAGAAAGAAAGAAGCTTGATGGTTTTGAGAAAACCATCGATGAAACAGACAAAGAAGTTCGAGCATTAAGCAGTAAAATAAATTCAAGTACGAACACCCATTACATGACCAAAGAGTACAATCATGCTGTTGAACTGCTTGACAGGTACAATTCTGTTCGCGAACAGATGAGCCAGATGTATGCAACGCTGCGATGTGAACGTGACCGGCAAAAAGAGAATTTTAACAACGAGTTGAACATGTTGAAAAGGTATACGCAGTTGCAGCATGAAATAGACCAGTTAAACAATATGGCAGAAGACCTTGAGAGAGAAGAACGGGTGGAAGAACTGGTGCATGGAGCTTGTTCACTTTTTGCAAAGATTGACCCTGCCCATGGTGAAAGGTTTGGTGGAAAAGAATATGAAGACCTGGTGAGAGAACATAACGCATTCGTCAAGGGGGAAGGTAACATAATAGAAACGTACAAAGAGCATTACCTGAACATTGAACGGGTGCAGGCCATCGTAAATGAAGGGCTGCGGCAGCACCTGGAAGCGAAGAACAGGGCAGATGCCCTGTATGATGGATATTCCTCTTTTGCACGGTCAAGCCGCTATAGTGACCCTTTACAGCCAGCGAAGAAGCATACTGTAATGGAGTTCATACAGGAATACGGTGATGACCAGCAGTTAGTAAAAAATGTTAAAAACCTGGAGAAACAGTACAAGGAACTGTATGAAAGAGAGCAATATGAAAAGGCGGCAGTCATTGCCGAAGAACTGGCAAACAGCATGGCTGAGACGAGGGAATTGGCGGACAATATCTCTATACGCATGGAAGAACTGGCGCAGACGGTAATTGCCATAGAAGACGTAATGAGCGAGATGGGACATGTGTATGCCACATCTTTTGAGCGAATGTCTGAAGGTGTTACCATAGAAAGCCGGCATCCCGGGAGCATACGGTTCGTAATCAAAAGCATGGAACCGAAACAGCAGGAAGGTATAAAAAAAGATGAAGCACGGCATGACATCCTTGATGTACAGCTACATGTTGATGATGAAGGTAGCGGTTGTGTAACCACGGCAGAGGGCATTTCCAGGCGCCTTCATGCTTCCGGTATACCGCTGTATATTACCCACTGGGGACGCGGGCAGCGGCCATTGGATTACCCGGCCATGGAACAAACAGGTGCCAGCCAGGCTGGGAATGAATCTGCACGTATTAAAGAAAAAACTATATCAAGTGATAACACCGCTGGAAAAGCGTGGCGGGACAGGTGATAAGGAGTATGTACTATGGATATATACCTTGGAATTGATTTTGGCGCAGAGAACATCAGGGCATCGTATCTTGCTGACGATAGTAATATGATTGGTGTTGTTCGCTTTAATGGTGACCAGGAAGAGATGAAAAATATATGTTACCGTAACGGGGATACGCTGGTGTTGGGCAGTCAGCCTGAAGACCCCGATACGCGGGTATTAACACGGTATAAACAACTGATCGCGACGGAAAGGGAGGAGGTAGACGGTTTTAATATTGATGACATAATTACACGGTTCTTTGAAAAGATACGGGAAAGCGCTGAAGAAGAAGTGCGACGAAACCATCAATCAGATTCTACTGAAATACGTATAACAAAAGCACTGGTTACGGTCCCGGTAAAATGGTCACGGCGTGACCTGGTCGTACGAAACAGGTATGCCAGGGCCATAAGGGAAAGCGGTCTTTCTGATTTTATGATAACCTCAGAGCCGGAGGCTGCCGCTGCATACCTGATACACCAGTTGCATAATAATCCCCGTGACCGGGTTACCCTTCAAGATGGAACAAGTATACTGGTGGTGGATATAGGAGCCTCTACCCTTGATATTACACTCTGTTTCAGTACAGCCCCCATACAGGTGATACGGGGAAGTTGTATGGACTATGCCGAATACGCGGGGAATTACGTGGATTGCCTTATCCTGTCCACGGTAACGGGTGTGCCAGTGGATGAGCTGTATAACAATCAACAGCAATACGCGGAAGACCTTTCTTTTGCAAAGGAAATGAAGGAACTGAGATGTAACAGGCGAGAACAGAGAAACGGGATAAAGTTTACGTTTCAGGACCGGGAAGAGGTGATCATAACGCTTGATCATGCGAGAGAAGCCCTCGCACAATATAAGAATGAAATATTAAAAAATGCAATTACACAAGAGCTGCAGCAGTTTGTTGGTAATGATGGCATCTCTCACGTAGACTATGTCATCTTCTGTGGGGGTATGAGCGGTCTTGCCCAACAGCGGCTTGATTACAATGGTGAGAGACATGGGTTTTACGATGTGCTTCTACAAGAGATGAGAGAAAATACTGAAATCACAACAATAGATAAGCACACTATCTATGGCAACGACTACCTTGGTGGTGTGCATAATATGAGGTATTCTATAAGCCATGGTGCCGCAAAGCTTGCCAGGGAACCTGGTTTGATCACGAGAAAAATTCACGTTACACTGGGGGTAAGACTTGAATACAGAAGCCTACCAGTTGCGGATGAGACAGCGCCGAGGAATGATACAGAATATGAACATGTGAACATATTTGAAGCCGGAGAGAGTCTTGGCAATTGCAGGGAGGAAAGAAGTGTTTTGAACTGCTTAAAAAAAGAGAATAAGGGAGTTACAAGCTTACACCTCACCACGGGTAATAATGGCAGCCGTAACAATAATATGACCACCTTCGATTCACTGCTGTTTTTGCGTGATGGTGATGAGTATAAAATGCAGGATGTTGTAATAGAAAAAAAACTTCCCGGGTATGATGATCAAAACAGGCAAATCCCCTATGATATAGGGATGTGGTTTGATGATAACGAGGTACTGCATCTCCGCGTGTTCACATGCTACGATGGTGTTGAATGGGATGGCGAAAAAACTGAATACCAGGTTACTGCCCGGCTGTCAATACGTGATCTTGAAAGATTAAGGGGGGGAAGTACATACAATGTGCCAACAAGTTGAACATGATCCGGGAAGGTTCATTGCAAGTGTTATCAGCATATCACAAACAGGTGACCAGTACCAGCGCGGCCTGTTAAATCCCGAAGTATTCAACAGTATGTGCGTGGTAAGTACCAGCAATCAGCAAATGAACAGGCTGAAAGAGGTCTATTCCAGGCTTGGAGATGATGACAAAACAGCTTTTATCAGGGGTATCGGCAAGCTGTTACCCTTCAGTATCCAGGTATTCAGGAGTATTGTCAATGCTGAAGATTCGGGTGAAGAGTACAGTTACCTGATACTTGAAGCGTTTGAGGTGTTTAACCAGGATACATTACCGGATATACTGGTGCCGGGTAATTCGGTTGATGAAATGACCAGAGAACTTATTAATAGATATAATGCCCTGATAGATAAATACACCGAAGAGATGGACAGGGTTTATAACCGGTACCGTGAACTTGAAAATGAGAGAACCGAAAACCAGAGGGCCCTGGTTAATAAGAAGAGAGAGATCAACGAAGCTGTACGTGAAAGGGGGGATGACCTTGCACGTATTGATGAAGAAATTGCCCAGCTTGAAGGGGAACTGCAAAAACTGGATACTGAAAACGAGAATAAACGAATCGAACGTGATGAGAAACGGAACCGTTATGAAACGATACAAAACGTTCAGCAGCAACTTGAGGGGGAACTGCGAACCATAGATGGCATGTTGAGTTCATTTACCAGGTACCAGGATAATTTCGGCAGCGCCAGGTTGGAGTTTCCGGATGGGAGGCCTGTTCGGGATGAGATTGAACGGTGTAAGAGAGTCCTCCAGGAGTTAAGGGAGCTTATGCCCAGAGACCAGGCTGATGATTGAACAATATATATAATGGAGATACCGCGTGTCCACCAGCATTCTAAGGATTAACAGTGATATACAGGGTGCGCTTCGTGGGGGTATTACCCAGGTAATCGTGCATGGCGAAAACGTGTACGAGGATTATTTTTCTGAAACACTTATAGGGGCCCATGATATTGCTACCACCCTGATATATTATCTGCTTTATAATATCTCTGAAGAAGAAAGGGAACAAATTGAAAATGTTTTGTTCTTCAGCGATGATGGATTATTTCTCTGCAGAAGAAAGCCGTTGGCTCCCGGGGAACTGCCCTTTTCATACGATGCCCTGGATCATGAGAAGATAAGGCAAATGCTGGGGGTGCAAGAGAAAAGTTCGTCATCTTTCAGCAGGGAAGGAAGACATGGTAACGATTCTCCCCGTGAAAACAGTGAAAGTGATAACAGCGGCAATGCCGCGGAATACGCAGAGGCAGCAAGGCAAGAGATAAATAATGCGGCAGCACCCTCTGTGGACCTTTTTCGACAGGTTACTGCAATACTTGAATACCAAAATGACACATGGGGGGTGGTTGTAAAAGACATTGAATGGCTTGCCGAACTTTTTCACGGCAGGCAGCATAATTTTGAATATCTCAAAGAGATACAGAAATGGCGTAACCTCTCTAACCATACACCCCATATATCGTTTATATTGATGAAGTCCATGGATGTTTTCAGCAACTACTTTTTTTTAAGCGAACAGTCGCCAGGTGTCATATTTGCCGGTGGGCCAACCAGGGAAGAGATTACTACCTGGCTGATGAGAAGGAAGATAGAGCAGTACATATCTCAGGAAGAATACATAGAGAAAATAGCCTCGGAACTGAAGAATCGCGGGTTTACCTTGAAAAGAACTGTTCACCTGGTAAAATCAATTGAGGCGCAAATAGGCGCTGATATCAATAACGCGGAGAAATTTTTTCACGCGGTTGATGAACGCCTCGAGAAAAAAATCGAGATGGTTCACTGGGGTGATGTATGTATCAATGAAGATACTAAGACATATGTACAGGGTCTTTTTATGGCCTACCTTGAAGATGATGAAACAAGGTACAATGAAAAGCCACGTGGAATGATACTGTATGGACCGCCGGGTACAGGAAAGACCCTTATCGCAAAGGCGTTGGCCGGAATGGGCGGGTTTTACTTCATGGCGCCGAAGCTTGCCGATATAAAGGGTGAGTATGTTGGGCATAGCTCCAGGAACGTGCAGCGGATTTTCAACGAAGCCAGGAACAACTCACCAACACTTATGTTCCTTGATGAGCTTGATACCCTTTTCCCTTCCAGGGGAGGTGCATCCATTGATAGTTTTACGGTTGATATAACAAACCAGTTCCTGGCCGAGATTGACGGGGTTGATACCGGGAAACAACGGGTCTTCATTGTTGGTGCCACCAACAGGCTTGAAATACTTGATCCTGCCATAAAGAGCAGGTTAAAGGCGATGTATGTGCCGCTCCCTGATGACAAAAACCGGGCAGAGATGTTACGGTTGTACATGAAAGAGCGATGGCCCCACCTGTCAAAAGAAGATGCCATCGAGCTTGTTCGCCGTACCAGGGGCCTGTCAGGGCGGGACATAAAAGACCTTTGTTATGATATACATGTAAAATGGGAACACAGTGGCGGTAATACGAGTGACGCACCACGGCGGGTAATGGATGCCGCTCTTGGTGATTTCAGGGCGAAAATGGCCCACAGCTTTAATGACAAGAGTTTTTCAATAGACCTGTTTTCAGAAGATAAGCGGCAGCCAGTGTCACAGGTTATCATAGGCTGTCAGCATCAAATAGCCAGGGTTGAAGGTGTTATCAACGTATTGCGCCATAAAAGCTGGTTCAAGCAGTATGGCCTGGAAGATTATAACGGGATTTTGCTGTATGGGCCGCCGGGTAACGGAAAAACCGAGTTTGCCCGTGCCTGTGCCAGCGCCTATGGGTTTGATTTTGTGAAGGTGGTCGGCACATCCCTTGCAACGTCAATCAGGGACGGCACCATCAAGATACTTGATACGATAGTTGATAACTGTGTCAAGCTTTCGGCTATACACCCAATACTTTTATTTTTCGACGAGTTTGATGCCATTGCCACGGGGCATTCGATGGACGTGAAGTTTCGCGGGGCATTGCTTGACAAGATAATTGAATTGCGCAAGTACGGCAATATACTCTTCGTGGCTGCCACAAACGCCCGTCACAATCTTGATGATGCCGTGATAAGGGATGGGCGGTTCGATGTTCACCTGCTTTTCGATTCCCCCGCAGACAACCAGCGGCACAGGTATTATTATTCGTTCTGCAATAATGGCATGTTTTCCTGCGCCGAGAGCCTGTGTAAAAAGGTTGCGCTTGACGGGTATCATTACACAGAACAGCAGGTCCCTGTACGGGATGTGGACGGCTCCGTAAGGATAGAAGTTGCCCGTATACCGGCAAGCATCAGCACCATAAAGAAAAGGTGCAGCAGGGCAATGCGAAACGCACTGGCGGCCAACCGCGGCACCGAAGAGAATGTGATACCAATAACAGGAGAGGATTTTCAAAACACTATGGATACTGGCAGTGTAGATATACATGGAGGGTGTGATGAGTGACCAGCAGTCTGAAAAGGTACGGGTTGTTATTAATAGGAATGAAGATGCCGGCGCGAAGGATGCTTCGTCCCGTGAAGAGGTGCTTGAGGAGATAGAGATACTGCGTGACCTTGGGCCTGCCAGGCATGATGAGATAGTAGCGCGGTACCGTGAGCTTGTGACGGCAGACCCTGCTGACCGTGAGATACTTGACCGGTTTATGGATTACCTGGGTGAGAGCGGCAATACTGATGACCCGGTTTTCGGCAACCTGGAGCAACTGTACCACCATGCGCTGGAGGCAGATGACCGGAATGCTGCCCTCTGGGGCGCGTATATGCGGCTTGTGGCCGTAAGCGGGCGTTATGAAGAATGCCGTGCCTACCTTGAAGAGAAGGTTCTTGGTCGCAACCCGTACGTGCTGTATTGCCTGGGGATGGTGTTTGGTCGTAGCGGGGATACGGGTAAGGCGGAGAATTTCATCACCCGCGCCACACGGTATGGCCTGGGCGACCAGGAGATGAAGGATATAGCGGAAGCATCGAATTACTTTTCTGTGATTGCGGGTTCACATGGGGAAGAGCGGGAGATTGGTGGTATGCGGTTCGTGTATATAGCCGGCGGTACTTTCATGATGGGCTCGCCCAATGGCGAGGGCAGTAGTGATGAACGCCCGCAGCACAAGGTGAGTGTTGATGGGTTCTGGATGGGGAAATACCCGGTGACACAGCGGCAGTACCAGGCCCTTATGGATGAGAATCCAAGTGAATTTGCAAATAACCCTGACCACCCGGTAGAGTGCGTGAACTGGCATAAAGCCATGAAATTTTGTAAACGCTTCAGCAAAAAGCATGATGTGCCTGCCCGCCTGCCATACGAGGCGGAGTGGGAGTACGCCTGCCGTGCGGGAACCACCACCCGGCACTGGTGGGGTGATGAATTTCACCCTGGCAGGGCGTGGTATAAAGATAATAGTGATGGCAGTACACACCCGGTTGGTGCCGAGGGGCACGAGAACCCGTGGGGCCTCTCTGACATGGCCGGTCACGTGTTGGAGTGGTGCATGGACTGGTATGCTGGCGACTATTACAGCAAGAGTCCTGAAGAAAATCCCCGTGGCCCCGAAGATGGTAACGGTAAATGTATTCGCGGCGGTTCCTGGTTCATCAACGTTAATATTGTCCGCTCCGCTAATCGCCTCAGAATCAATCCAGGCAACTCGTACAACCATTACGGTTTCCGTGTTGTGTTGTCCTCGCGTTGAATTACGAGGTACGGTGTGGTAACAGGAACCCGTGACATGGACCCCTGGTCTCCTGTCCCACTGGACCCACTGGAAGGTTTTTGGGGTTGGGTATACAGGCAGCAGGGTGGTGCATGAATGATTCTGCCATTTTATGCAATAAGAGGTGTAGTATGTGGAGTATGAAATCAGTACGTGACGAATATAGTAGATTATTACGGGAGTATAAAACCGCCCGCAGCAATTATCAACAGGCCACCAGGGAGCTTGATAACACAGAAAACCCGGGTGAAGACCTGAAGAAACGCTGCAGAAGTTATAAGCGTGAATACGATAATTGCCGAAATGATTGCCGTCAGTTTATTGAGAATACCCTGTATCCACTTCTAAACGAAGTAAGAGACCATATTAAAGATATTCGTGATTTAAAAAGCGGTTTGTATGAAAAAAGAATATCAGGTATTGTGAATAAAGAAATACGAAAAAATAAACGCACACTTAAAGACCTGGAACGTGAACTGAAAAGTATGAAATCGGAAATGGAAGTGTTGCTTGATCAGAAGGTACGGAAACCATTTCATTCCATGGATAAAGGACCATCGCCCTCCTTTACGCGTCCTGGTAGTATTTTTTCTACCCCTTCTATGTCAGCATCTTCGTCACTTTCCCTTAATACACCGGGGAACAGTGATTCACTATACAGCACTTTTGCTGATAATCTCATGGGTGCATTTGACGATAGACCAGTTAAACTGTACAATTCTTATGATGTTTCGCCATTTAGTGGTGGTTCTTATGAGGTGTATCCATTTTTTGGTGGCAACCGTATACCAGGTGATTCTGTGAAGAAAAGTTCCGGGCGTGAAATTTTTCCATCTCTTGATTTTATTTTTCAAGAACGCCGGAGCCCCCTGCCGGGTGCAGAATTGTCAAGAAATCACCTTTCAGTGAGGAGACCCCTGATGAGTACACTTGGCGATAAACCAGTTAGACCGTTCAGTTCTTTTGATGATTATTCTTTTGGGGTTGGCAACCGTCAACCGGGTGATTCTATAATGAAAAGTCTCAGGCGTGAGGTTGGCCCGCCTCTTGATTCGATTTTTCCGGATTCCTACGGCCCCCTGCCGGGTACAGAATTGTCAAGAAATCACCTTTCAATAGGGCGTCCCCTGACAGGTTTGGCAAGATTTGACAGGCCATTAAATTTTGATGACGGGTATGCGCATTTATACACGGGTTACCGGTTTGATAGCGTATCATCACCTTTTGGACATGGCACTTTACCAGGTATCGGGGGGATGGGCGCAGGTCCCGGTTTTGGATCAATGCCGGGTGTTGGGGGCATGCCCGTGGGTGGTGGAATGGGTATGCCCATGATTGTATCGTAACCCTGGTAGAGCTCAGGTATGGAAGGTATAAAAATCTATAACGTGTTACATGAATTGAAAGTAGTATTGCGGCAATTTGTTCCGGGAAATGCCACTGTTCTCGTGTTTGGTTCGTATGCCGTTGGTGATGTTAACGATGAGAGTGATATTGACTGCATAGTGGTCTGTTTTCAGCATGAAGAATATGAAATATTAACCGGGAACCTGCACCGTGTAACAGGTGAATGGGGGTGCCAGAGCGATATCGTGTTGTCGTTGCAGGTGGTATATGTAAAAACCTTTGAGCAGCTGCTTCGCGCGGGAGACCCATGGTGTGTAACCGTTGCAAGTACGGCCATACCGTTAATAGACGGGCACAGGTATCTCCACAGGTTACGTGAAATGATTGAGGATGATAATTTTTATTATGCGAAAGCAACCTGTGTCCAGGTGCTGAAAGATGAAATGAAGGAACTTGAAAAGAATATAGCGATTACCGCCCATAATTTATATTCAACGGTCTACTCGTACATTGTAATACGTGGCATGTTCAAAGAAATACGCGAAACCGGTGAGAAAAAAATCACAACGGATTCACTTCGTTGGATGGTGAAAAGGCTGAAAGAAAAAACGGATAACAATGAATTAACGGGAGCAAAATTGGCAAAAGAAATGATGGACAGTCACAGGAGATCCGTGTTTGATTTATACAGGGACAAGTGTGCTGACCTGGAAGGTATAGTGGCGCAAATAATGGATGATATGGAGAGGTAAGAGCATGCACAGCAGCATTCACAAAACCATACAGAGGTTGTTTGGCTCTGATTATATATTTTCATTATATTACGGGGACTCCAGCCCGACAAGTGCGATTATCGTATTGTCAGAAGCCGGGGTTGCACGGTATTCAGAGGTGATGAGAGATTTCTACGAGTTATTTCCAGATTTATCAAGGGAGTATTTCTTTTACGGGAGATCATACCGCCAATTTGTGCTACAGGTGCAATACGGTGATCCGGAAATTCTTGCCATAGTAAACAACCTGGACGTCGAAAACGTGTATGGAGATAAGAGTGCCTTCCATGATGCTCTTGAAACAAGACCTGCTAACGGGTACGATGGGCAGCTATTGCTTGATAATATAGAAGGCAGGGTGCGTGAATCAACACATGCCATGTACAATATTTTGGACAGATTATTGCAGGTATGGTATCAGAATGTCACGTCCAGTGTGCAGCATTCAATTATACGTTCATGGTTGAGCAATACAGATGATGCACATCAAAGGATAAAAGTAAAAGATCTTGCCGTACTTGGTATGCATGTTGAAAATAACCAGGCAGTAATGAATTACCTGCAAACACACCAGGATAATAACATAGAACAACGATGGAATTTATCGGGTATCTTATACAAAGAATTGCAGCAAGCGGTTGTAGAAAGGGAGGAGTATGAAAAACTACTTATCAATATTATTAATGCCGCAACAAATGTTTTGCTTGGTGAAGGTTAATTTATATGGCTGAAAATGATCACATGGAACATTTACGCCAAATGGCAGAGAAGTTAAATGATGCAGCCGGTAATGTCGCAGCATACAGGGAACAGATTGGTGAAGATTTGTTTACCAGTGCGACCGCTGAATTAAAAGGGTTGCGTTATACGTATATATTTTGTGTGGAATATCCCGAACTATATGTACTGAAGTATCTTGATCAACTTCCAGATAGTGGGATCGATGATCTGTTTGAAACCGGGGTTATCAATCACTATCATGTAATTGACCAGGTATTGAGATACGTGATAATAAGTGCCCGGTATCATCAATTGAATATGGTTCAAGATGAAAATTCAGGTAATGAATTACAGTCGTTATTCGATGGGCTGAAAACAAATTTAAATAATAAAATATTCAAACAACTGAAAAATAAAGTTAGGCGTAATATTCGCAAAGAGATTATTGCAATAAACAATTTTACTGAAGGGCATTTCTTGAATACGGGTAATGATGTTCCCGGGTTGCCGTCTGATATTTTCACTCCTGTTGACAGCATAAAAAACTTGTTTCCCCTTACAGCCATTGAGTTATTCAATTATATATCAGATAGTATTATAAAAAATCAGAGGACAGATATACTGGACGGGTACAGCGGCAGTATTGTTGGGTATATGAACCAGCATATCACGGATGAATCCAGGCAATCCCCCGAGTATCTTAGATTCAGGTTTTATGCCACGTGGATGCAGGTGCTGGGGCGTAGAGGGTTTTTAAAACAGGATTATGAAATACTATCTAATGCGCAAGAAGAACTGCAAATGTATTGCCCTTTCTGTGGAAAACAGTGCAGTTTCTTAAACAGTATGATGCAATACATGAAAAATGGCTTTCACAGGATTGGACTGAGAAATGACACAAGTGTACCACTGTTCCTTTTAGAAGAGGGTGAAACAGAAAATGAATGCTGGCAAAACTTTTACTTGTTCGTAAGGCCAGTTACCCACCTTGAGGGTAAACACAACAGTATTTCCACGAAGAAGATTACGATTGAGCATATTACCAATTATTTAACGAATGAAAAATACCAGGCTGTTCTCATGGTTGTAGAAGATGGTGCTGAAAAAAGGTTCCGTGTGAAAAGCGTGTTTCTTAAAAAGCCGAGAAAACCAAAAGAAGTATATTATATTGTCATACCTGTAGAGGCTGGTGAAAAAATCGATGTTCGTGTGGTTGCGGCATCACTTGCTATTGCTGATGTGCCCCATAAAACCAGGAATCAAATTGAAATCTCACTGAAGAGTATACTGCGGGATATTACAACGAGCTGAATGGAGATTTGACATGAGGTTTAAGATATTAAAGGATGGTCTTCCCGACCCTGCTGATCCTCGTTTAAAACAGGAGCTTGGGAATGATATCAATGAGTATGTTCAGCAGTCCCTTGCAACTCTTATGGCATCGGTTATGGCCCAGGCGAGGTTGGCAGATAAGCCCAAGCTTGGCATTCGGTATTGCATAAGAGGTCAGGGGAACAGGGTGCTCCCCATTCTCTGGTGGGATACGGGTGATGACAATATCGATGACGCGGTGGATAAAGTGTTTCATATGAACCGTATGAACATGTTCTTTAAAACTTCAACAGCTGAAAATGTCAACAAGTACGTAATGGATAATTATTTTCATGGGAATGGCAGGTTATATTCTTCATATATTACCAGGAGTCAAAAGAGTTATCACCTTAAGTCTCTTCCTCCCGGCAGGCATGTACAAATGGAAACTGGTGAAGAAGCGTTTGAAGACGTAAAATACCAGGTGCCGGTGGGTATTAAAGAGACTGACATGAAAGGGTATACCGCGAATTTTCTTGATCATGTATCAACGAATTGTAATAGCAACGTGATTTTTGACCAGGTGTTCGTCTTTAGGAAAAATAATGATGCAATGGAAAAAGGTATATATAAACGTATCTCACACATGGAGTATAACTTAAAAACATTGCCAGAGACCAAGGATGTACTCCCCCAGTGGTATGAACAGGTACGTGATAAGCTTGATGATTATAGCCGGGATATAATTGATTTTATCGAAGAAAACATGGTACAAGTATTTGTGAATGCCTATTGCTCCCAGAGGCATACGGCAGATGCTTTTGCTGCCACCTTTGCAGGTCATGTGTGTAATGGAACTGAATTGGTGGTGTTCACCGACGAGGTAAATCTTGAAAACCCTGATTCGATAAACGAGCTGCTTACATTCAACTGGTATAAACCTGTAGAAACCGAAAACGGGCTTGGGTACATGTACCCATACCACGTGGCAGGTGCCCTGTTTACGTTACCATTTATAGAGGAGCGTTATCTTCCCGCATTTGGTTCAACAAGCGACAGGTCCATGCGGGACACATCGACTGGAGTTGGCAATTCCGTCATTACCGCGGAGGATAGGGATAGGAAACGCATTATAGAACTTAAATCTTCTTCGTTAACGCAGCACCTCTTCATATGCGGTGGTACCGGGTCTGGTAAAACATATACTATGCGTTCTCTTTTGAAGAACCTGTATGGTAACGAGAAGATAAACTTCCTTGTTATTGAGCCAGTGAAGAGTGAATACCGGTTATTGAAAGAAATGGATGAAAGTCTCAAAAATGATCTTCTTTTTCTTACACCGGGTGATGAAACATTGTTCCCCATGCGGTTAAATATACTCGAACCTATTATACCAGACAGGCCCCTGATAAGTCACATCTCGTTATTGCGGTCTATCTTCAATGCAGCATTCCACCTGGAGGCACCTGCCCCTATGATTCTCGCAGCCGCGTTGGAGAGGTTGTACGAATCGCATTTTGGTTGGAACCTTTATAAGAAGGTAGAAGATCAACCTGGCAAAGAGATACCCACGCTTGCTGACCTTCGGTATGCAATACAGGAAGAAATTGACGAGTCAACATATGCCCAGGATGTACGCAACAACCTGGTCCAGGTTTTTCATACTCGAATAAACTTCCTTCTTGCAGGTGCTATTGGTCAACTATTCTTATGTAAAAGATCTGTACCATCATTGCAGCAATTATTAAACAAGCCGGTGGTGATAGAATTGAATGAACTACGTATTGACAGGGATCAGTCAAACCTGTTTTCCCTGTTTTTGCTGTACATGATTCGTGAATGGCGTGATTATGAGTATCGTCAGAAAAAAATCCAGGAAAATGAAGGTGATTCACTGCGTCACCTCCTGGTGATTGAAGAAGCGCATAACCTGATGCAGGGTCAGAGTTCTGACAATAGCGATTCGTATGACCCTGCATCAGAAACTACGCGGTATTTGTCCGATATGCTTGCAGAGATAAGGGCATACGGGCAGGGTGTTGTTATTATCGACCAGAGTGCTGGTGAGATACCCACCGGTGTTATACGTAATACCGGAACAAAAATTGTTCACAGGTCTTCAGAGCGGAATGATATGCAAACAATTGGACAGGCCCTTATGCTTGATAAAACACAGCTTGAGATGGTGCCGATGTTGGGGCGGGGTGAATGTTTTTTTACAACCATATCTTATTATTACCCGGTATTCGCGAAAATTACTGAAACACCTGGAATAGATGATGCAGTAGTTAAATTTGGTAAAAAGTACCTGCTTGAACATTTCAAGGAATACGCGATATGGTACCGTGATCTGATATTGTCAACAGCAGATATGATAGAAAGCGTATCTGGTCGTATCAAAGAAAGGATATATGGCATGGATCCTGAGATTGAATCATTGTTAATAAAGAAGGAAACGCTTTATTTAAAAACCAAAATTTGCAATCTCAACAGGTACGTTACAGAAGAAAATCCATTTTACAATGCCGTGTTGAACAATATAAAAAGGAGAAATGAGACTAAAAACTTTAACCTTGAAGATGTGTTTGAAAATGGTTCGGAGGTGTAGTTATGGCAAAGAAAAAAAACGATTTCATTGGTGAGAGTGATAAAGGGGGTGAAGAAGTTACTGACAAAACAAACGAGATACAGGCCGAGTCACGTGAAGGGGTAAATGCACTTGATAAAGTAAAGGAAATATTTAAAGATTCCCTCCTTGAAGAAGTGGTTGAATCAGGTAAGGTTAGCAGGAAAGAAATGCAAGAAAAAATGAACGGTGCCCTCCATAAGTTACAGAAACAATTCGTTGACGGTTGTGGCAACAAGTTTAAGGAAATGATCGCTGAAGAGAAAGAAGCAGGTCAGCGTGAAGAATCTATCGCGTACCGAATTTATTCTGTGTTCAAGGGTCTTGACGGATTTGATGCTGGCCAGGCAACCAGCAGAGATTTTGAAAACGCGATGGAGAACTCAAGAAGGTCAATGAAATTTTTTAATGAACTTGCAGCTAATAACGAGAGTTTTTTTGATAAAAGTATTCAGAAACAGCACGAGGCTGTTGAAGAAATGAAAAAAGTGAAATAATGTATCGGTTAGAAAACTATGAAAGAACTTTTAAATCTAATTAACGTGTTTAACGAAACCAGAGGTTTCAAGCTATGGGAAGAATCTAATGTGCTAAATGATTTTTACAGGCGAGTATGTGAACTTGCCGGTGTTACCGATGACAGGTGTTCCAATAGCGTGGTGCAACATGGGGATTCCCATTTTTTTGGTCCTCTTGAGTGCATATATATTTCTGTAAGTAACAATGCTGCAGGTGAACCTGTAGAGAATACTGATGTTGTCAATGGCCTCTGGATAAGTAAATACCCTGTTACCAGCCAACAGTTTGAACAAATTATGGGCTATAATGCAAGTGGTTATAACGGAGATGAGCTTCCCGTTCAGCTTGTAAGCTGGTTTGAAGCAATTGAGTTTTGCGAAGCATTTGCTGAGGAATACGATGTGCCGGCCCGGTTACCCACGGAAGAGGAATGGGAATACGCCTACAGGGCGGGGAATGATACCCTTTTCTGGTGGGGAGATGAGTTTAAATCAGCTAATGCGTGGTACATGAAAAACGCGAATTCAATGAACAGTTCGCTGGGTGATGTTTCACATGGTCCTCGCAGGGTTGGTCTTGTTGAACCTAATGACTGGGGTATTGGTGATATGGCAGGTAACGTGTGGGAATGGTGCGCTGATGCTGTCAACAGGGATGGCGAACCGGATGATAATGGTGAGTACCGCATCTGCAAAGGGGGGTCATGGGGATCACTGGCGGAAAGCCTTTCTGCTTCGGCAAGGCTTGTGCGGCCTGCAAGGTATCGAACAACAATTATTGGATTTCGGGTGGTTTTCTAACTGACATTTGGATGGGGTTTTTCGTCATAAATATATAGAAATGAAAAACCCTTTTTATGGAGAAAAATATGAAATCGTTACCCGGCCTGCAATCAGGCGAACACATTGAAATGACAAAGTACCCGGGAGTTGCAGCATTTATTGACCTGTACCTGATATGGTTCACACTCATTATTGTTTCGTGTATTAGCCTGTCATTTACCGATTTTGTTGTATATGACCTTTTACCACGTAAAGTGGTTGCGTTTCTCCTTGAGCGTTTGCCCATGGGTAAGATACAGGTAATCGTTTTTTCGCTTCTGAATTTTTTTATCATACTGGTACCGGCGGTAATCCTTTCCTATTACAAGATTACCATGCGATGGCTTTTCATGATACTTGGTATAATGGTAGTAACACTGGTTTTGTCGTGTGCAACAAATATCCCTCAAAAGGTGCTTTACGCGATACCTTTTGCTATAGGGATCTTCGGTGTTTCACAGGTAGAGATATACAGGCGTACACATCGTTTCTACATAACCAGCAAGCGTATAGTTTTCAGCCGGCAATACTACCTTATGAACTCTACGTCCTTCAGTATGTTTTTCAACCATATCAATTCTGTGCAGACACAGCAAACGTACCTTGAGCGGCTTTTTGGCTGTGGAACGGTAATACCAATAACAAGCAGCGGTGAAAATCTTGGTACAGAAGTCATGGAGTTGAAGGCGGGAGTAATCTTCATGGGTTTCTCAGGCAGCAGGGATAAAAAGATGCCCAGGGCTATTCCGGTTCGTTGTTTCTATTCGGTATACCGGCCACACGAAGTGGAGCAGGTGCTGGTCGGCAAGGTGGCAGGCCAGTACAGGTAGGTAACACTTATGAATATTCAGGATGTCTCTTCGTTTGTTAATTATGAGTACTGTAAGGTTATATCATTTTGAGCCTGTGGTCCGGGTGCTTGGCCCCGGATTGCGTGCTGCTGTGTGGTTCCAGGGATGTCCATTCAGGTGCCCTCGTTGTATAGCGCCGGGTACACATGATCCTTCCGGTGGTGTTGAAGTTGATACACGCGAACTTGCGGCACGAATACACGGGATCGATTCCATTGAGGGAGTTACCATAAGTGGTGGAGAACCGTTTATGCAGGAGGATTCTCTTTATGCGCTTATTGATGCAATTAAAAGTGGCCGGCCCGATTTATCTGTAATGTTGTATACGGGGTATTATCTTGGTGAATTGCAGACCCGTTTCCCCATGATGGTATCGCGCATATTACCAATGGTGGACATCCTGGTTGATGGGCGATTTGAATACAGCAAGCGATGCAATAATCCCTGGACAGGTTCATGGAACCAACATGTTCATTTTACCAGTGATACATACAGCCTGGAAGATTGTAAATCATGCATGGATGAAACTGTTGAATTGTTTGTTCAAGAAAACGGTCACGTGTTCATGGCAGGTATCCCGGGAGAAAGTGACTTCTCTGCATTTGAAGAGCGTTTGCGGCGCAGGGGAATTCTTATTAAAAGTGGAGCATAATGTATGAGTGAAGAGAACACCAACAGGGTACGCGTAACAATCGAAAGAAAACCCTGCCCATTCTGTAATGGGCAGCGTTCTTACAGGGAGACAAACAGGTGCCATTTATGCGGCAATGTGGCGTGTGATCAATGTTACCAGCTGCATTATGAGAAGTGCCCTTCATGCGGGCAAGTGGTGTGTGAGCAGTGTTATAATTCCGGAAAAAAGATGTGTGAGAGATGTGTTGATAGTGAATTAAAAGAGGCTGCCCTGCGTGAAAAGAAAGAGCAACGTGCTGCTGCCTTTAAAAAGATGAAACGTTACCTGGCGTACGGGGTATCTTCCGTGCTTTTAATACTGGGTATCTACATGTTTCTCTACTTTTACCCGGCAATAATGGATGCTGATATTGTTGTGGGAAGATGGGGCTACGCTCATCACGATACAATCACCGGGGCTGTCAACGCCTCGGGTCCGGGAACACGAATATACGTGCGGCCTGGTACCTACAGGGAATCATTATTTATACAAAAAGATATTACTATTGATGGCGGGTTTCTCTTCATGGATAGCGAGATAGTAAGTAATGGGAAACCAGTACTCACCGCGGCAACCAGCAGCTTTAATGCAAATAACATGCATTTTTGTTTCACGGGTACTGATAGTACCGAATCTCCCGGAGGTGTGGTGATAGCCAGCGGTAATACCGTGTTCAATGAATGTACCTTCAGTTCAGCAAACGGCAACGCGGTTACCGTGAGTTCTTTTCCTGGAAAAAGTAATTTTTCCGCATGCGCGTTTGAAAGCAGCAGGGTGGGGTTACATGTTTCAGACGGAAGCATGGTTGTAATTACACAATGTGATTTTAAGGAATGTGTTTCAGCAGGGATAATGGTTGCATCAGGAAGTGAAGTTATCATACGTGACAGCAGTTGTGACGCGTGCGGCACCGGCATGTATGTTGGCCCTGAGGCCAAAGCCGAAATGGTATCATTACATACTGAAGACTCTAAAAGATACGGGATCTACGTAAAGGGCAATGCAGAATTGAAAGATTGCAGTAGTCTAAATGATTCCACGGGCTTATGTGCGGATGGGCAATCAGTGGTTCGTATGAGCAAACTTGCAGTACATCTATCAGAAAAAGATGGTATTCTTTTTCGTGGAGACTCCAGTTCTATTGTCAGTTATAGTGAAATAAATGAAAACCGTGGTAATGGTCTGCGTTATATTGAAAATGCTGACGGTGAAATAAAAGAGTGCAAAATATCTGAAAATAATAATGGCATCTATTTTGCCGGCAACAGCATCTTACTCATAAACACCACAAGTGTAATTTCAAACGGTGACAAAGGGATAATTGGTAAAGGGGAAGGTAGCCTGCAGCTTAAAGCATGCAAAGTACATGGCAATGATGGTTCAGGCGTGGCACTGTATGAAAATAGTAGTCTGCAGGCAAGTAATTGTAAAATGTACGATAATGCACTGTTTGGCCTGTATGTCAAATCTCAGGGAGAATCATCCATTGTTAACAGTATGCTCTCGAATAACAAAACAGGCGGGGTGCGTGTAAAATTGGGGCATGTTGTACTGGAAAAAACCGAAGTGAAAGGTAACGGCGAGGCAGGTATACATGCCAGCGGCCAGTCTGTTGTAAAGGTCAAAGATTTAAAGGTGCACCACAACAAGCTGTTTGGTGTTAATGTAGATGAAAATGGTAGTATGCGTGCAAGTGAAATTCAACTATATGATAATGTGCTTGGTATGTATGCGTGCGGCGGTTCCCTCGAGGCCAGCGATGTATCAGTTTACAATAACACCGTATGTGGCATGGTAGTGACAGAAAAGTCCATGGTTGACTGCAATACCCTTGATATACACAAGAACGGATATGCCGGTATCGTGGGATATGGTAGTGATGGGGCCAGGTTGAACTGTGTGAATACTACCCTCAAAAATAATGGATATATTTTTAAAGAGAAGAAAAAGCGTAAAAAAGAAGGGAACGAAGATGAGAAAGTATTCGTCCCCGATAACGCTGTTGCCAAAAAGGTATTAGCACTGGTGGATGAAAAAAAAAGAAATGGAGGTATTGGTTGATGGTAACACCGAAGTGGTAATGGATAAATTATCTGTTGAAAACAAGGTGTATACAAAGGGTAATTCAATATTACGTATTTCTGATATACGTGGCGGAACTTTTTCAATGACTTCCTCCAGTACCGTTTTACTGCAAGCGATTGAAGGGATTAAACTTGATTTTGATTCTCATAGTTATTCAAATATAAAAAGTGGTACGAAGTTCTCTCGAAGGTATGACGAAGGTGACGCAAGTGAATTTTATAACATGAACAAATGTGAAATTGGTGTATGTATTATTATTTCTGTTAAAAAATCAAAATATATAATTAATAACTCGAAAATTTCTCAAGCAAACGATAGGCTTTTCATGTTTTCAGCACATAGTATACAATTAAATAATTGTGAGGTGAATGCATATGATTCGAGAACGGTTATGTTTTCTGAGAATATTATTAGTGATCATTTAAATATTCACTCTTCTACATTGAAAGGTGTTAAATGCAAATCAGATGAAATGCTCGTGAAAGATTGTAATATAGTTGAAACAGAATTTTCTGGTGAAAATCTGCGATTAGTTCACAATGATATAGTTGAAACAGTCTTTTCTGGTAAGAATCTGCGATTAGTTCACAATTCCATAAAAAACAGTAAAAGCAACGGTATAAAGATTACCGGCATCGGGGGTACAGCGCTTATATCGAAATGTGATATTTCAGGTAACGTGAACACTGGTGTACAGGTGTATGACTGCAAGAAAGAAGTAATCATAGATGATTGTACTGTTAAGAAAAATGATATCGGCATAAGCGTTGGCTGGGATGCGGAAGAAGTTACTATTCGTGATAGCATCATTGACAACAATGAAGTAGGGATTAATATTTTCAACGATTCTTCAGCGGAAATCGTTGATTGTATTATTACCAATAATGATGAATACGATGGTGTTAGTGTTGGCAAGCAAGATGATAATTACAACTCATCTTCCCGTTCTTGTGACCCTTCATCTGCAATAATCAGAAGTTGTGTATTCAGAGGTAACAGGTATGCGGTAAGTGTATGGTCTTCATGCGGCTCTGCCAGGGTTTTTGACAGCAAGTTTGAAAGTAGATTGCCTTTCTTTATAAAAAAGGAGGGCGGGGATATAACCTGTCTTGGTAATAATGATGGTTATGAAAAATGTTACATTGAATCAAGTGATGAAAGTGAATGGTTATTCTAATTAAGTGGTTAAAGTAATTTGGATTAAACATGGAGTAGGACATGGGTGAAGAGAACAACAACAAGGTTCGTGTTACAATTGACCGTAGATCATGCACCTGGTGTAGCGGAGAACGGGTATATAACGAGAAAAACCGTTGCCAGTTATGCGGCATTATGGCCTGTGATCATTGTTTTGATAATATCTACAGGGAATGTCCACTATGTGGAAAAGTTGTATGTAGTAACTGCCGTTATGATCATTCCATGATATGCAAAGAATGCCGGGAGAAAGGTTTATCCAGAGAAGATATTGACCAAATAGAAATCCTTGAAGACTTTGGCAATTACGAGGAAGCACTGGCCAGGTTTCATCTTTTACTGATGGTACATTATGATAATCCTGAACTGGTTAACATGTTTATTTCATTTTTAAAACGGGCAGAATTGAGTTCTAAGGCCAAAAATACTATAGACATGATAAACGAGTCTTACAAAGCAGGTATAACTGGAAATCATATTGCAACAAAAGCATTAAGAGTCTACCAGGAGTTCATCCAAAGCCTCTGGTCTGAGCTTAATGAAAATGAATCTGCGTATAATGGGTATAAAAACATTCTTACTGTATATTATCAGGATCCAGAACTATTAAAGAATTTTGATAATTTTATCAAAAAGTCCGGCTGTAATGATAAAGACAATATCATTGGTACCATACATGACAGTTTTAAAAAAGATTTAATTGAAGATCCTTTAAATGACAAACTCTGGTCTTTGTACTATGAATTTGTCGATAGGTTTGGCCTGTATAAACATATGTATGAATACCTCAACGATCGAGCACTCGAAAGAAATAGTTACGTGCATGCGTATCTCAGTGTATATTTTTTAAAACATGAAAAGAATATTGAAAAAGCAAAAAAGTTTTATGACAGGGCTGTAAGCTTATGGCAACGTAATAAGAGTTTGCCCGTTCAAAGTCCCCATGAGGTTGAAAAGGAAGAAAGAGAAAGAGAACAAGAAAGAGAAAGGGCAAGAGAAAGAGAATTAGAAAGATTACGAGAAGAAGAAAGAGAATTAGAAAGATTACAAGAAAAAGAAAGACCAAGAAAAGTCATTTATTCAATAATTATTATTTTGATTCTTGCGGCTATACCAGTCCTTTGGAAATACCTGGGTATAACCTGGAGCAATATTCAATCTCAAGGCGATTGGTATATGACCATAAATACGCTGATATATTTATTTATTATACCCCTGGTAAATATTTTTCTATTGGGTGCTATTATGAGTATTCATTTTTATGCACCTAATTCAGTACTTGATGAATGGGGTAACTATCTACTTTTAAGTTCTTGTTCTTTGGTCTTTCAATTTCTAGTTTTCGCCTTTTTATTGGAGATGTATTTTGAATCTATGACTTACTGGTCTACCCTGATCTATTTATTTGTTAACTTGTTCATATCTTTTCTGGTAGCATTATACGTTAAATACCTGATTGTTATTGATTTTGAATGGGACGATGATGAATTCAGAAACATAGTACTTCCTCTGATAATTGCTTCAGGTGCAGGAACTTTTTCATCCCTGTCTTTTTTTAATATGACCAATATGTTTTTAATTCTTCTTTACAACGCGTTTTTCATCTTAGTCGTTATGTTCATTTTTAGATGCATATATATGTGTAAAGAATATGGAAGTATAGCTAGTCATGTGTTTGATATTGATGACTATCTTGATATATTTAAAGCTTTTTCTATTTATTCCGTAATTTCAATGGCAGTTATCATGACCATTTACGGTTTTATTGATGTTCCTTCTGGAGAGGCTGGTTTACTGCTCAAATTGGTATTTGCATTCGTGTATCATTATGCAGCGGTATTAATTTTGGCAGCCAGCAAGGATTTTTTACGTGATATTGATCATGACTTATTTTCTTAGAGATAGTACTTAACATTCGTTAAATCGATTTATGGGATAACCAGTGTCAATAAAATCCTGTATATTAGTGTTAACATCTGGTTTAAGATGGCACATGTGGGAGCACTACTGGGTCAGTGAGTCCAATGCCATTGTTCATGAATAATGGCTGGCTTTTCATGAATTTTGATTACATTCCGCTTCGCTCCATGTTGTACTGAGATTGTTGAAGTAGAAACGCAGATGAGTAGTGAAAAGTGAGTAGTGAACTGATAACTCTTCACTGCTCACTTTCACTTAATTGTGTGTATCTGCGGTTAAAATAATTATGTAAATTGCAATCGAATAGGTTTTGTTGTAAAGAACTGTTTTACTTTCCCAAGAATCAGGAAAGAGTGGAAAAAATCATAACTTCCCCAACTTCTTTTCGTCAACAACAGAGTACACCCAATTCATCACAGCAAGGGTATTCATTGACACCCCTGTTATGCAATAGTTAATGTTAATTTTGATCATAAAAACACCACCCAATAAAAGGGTATACCCGATTGCAAACAGGTAGTTCCAGGATTTAAGACATGAAAAACGAGTATAATAAAATATCAATTAACGATATGGTAATAAAGGACAGCAGGGAAAAAAAGATACTGCGGTCTTCGTGGTATAACTACAACTTTTATAAAAAGGATGGGCTGTTCCTGAGATGGGGTAAAAACATAAATGATGATCCCCTGTTTGGATTGCCCGAAATAGCTGATATCGAGATAAGCGACATATGTCATGGAGTAAATAATACCCCGTGCAAGTTCTGCTATAAGTCTAATACACCTGCAGGCCACAATATGTCATTTGGAACATTCAGCAAAATAATTGATGTGCTCCCGAATTCAATCACACAGGTGGCACTTGGTATTGGAGATATTGATGCGAATGCTGACCTGTGGGAAATCTCGGCGTATTGCCATGAGAAGGGTATCATACCGAACATAACAATTAATGGAGACCGGTTAACAGATTATCTCGCCGGCCAGCTGGCCAGGTATATGGGAGGGATATCGGTTTCATTGTACGATAAGGACATTACGTATAACGCGGTAGAAAAGCTATGCGGCCTGGGCCACGGGCAGGTAAATATTCATTACATGCTTTCCCATGAAACATACCCGGGGGCATTTGAATTAATAGAAGATGTTGTGCATGACAAAAGACTGGACAACCTGCATGGTGTGATCTTCCTTTCATTAAAGCAAATGGGTCGTGGAAAAAGTTTTACCCCTGCCAGCCAGGCAGAGTTTGAAAGGTTGATAGATTTTGCGCTTGGCAAGGGTATTCGATTTGGCTTTGATAGCTGTTCCGCGCACAAGTTTTTAAAATCCATAGAAACACATCCGGATAAAGAACGGATGGAAAAAATGGTTGAACCATGTGAATCCTTTGGTATGTTTTCGTTATATGTGAATAACAGGGGCAGGTATTTTCCCTGTTCTTTTGCTGAAAAAGCACATCCGGATTTTATGGATGGCATCGACCTGCTTTCAATATCTGATTTCATCGAAGAATGCTGGAATTCAGAGTTGATACGCGAATGGCGTAATAAAATGATCAAATCAAATCGTGTCTGTCCTTTGTACAATATATAAGAGGTGAATACAGTATGAAGATACGTAGAGGTTTTGTCAGTAACAGTTCATCCATGAGTTTCGTCATCTCGTTAAAAGATGTTACCGATGACCAGGTCAACAAGATCCTGAATCACGTTTCACACGCAAGCCAGATGTTAGAAAGCGGAGAACTTGATTCATCCTTCAGGCCGAGAGGAAGAGGTGAATTTGGTGGATTTTTTACACCATGGAGTATTACCTGTTATGAGGAGTATATTACAGGTACCAGTGACTTGAATAATAATTTTAATATGCATGATTTTTTTGAAAAGATTGGGATAGATATGGATAAAGTGACATTTGACATTATGGGGTAATTTTTCCTGTATTTATATCATAATATAAGATGTACGTATTTCGAAACATTATTATGCGCAACACCGTTGTTCATGAAATATGGTTGACTTTTCATGAAATATTATTATATTACCTGTATAAAGAGGTGATAATATGGCAATTTTACAGGTCAGAGATCTTGACGATAGATTATATGCTTCATTAAAATCGATAGCGAAAAGAGAAAACAGGTCTATAAGCCAGGAAGTAATATTCATTATAGAAAAGTATCTTTCAAATCCGGCAGTTTTTAAAAATAATACAACAAGAGATTTTTTAGCACTTTCCGGGGCATGGGAAGATGAACGCAGTGCGGATGAAATAATTGATTCGATAAAAAGATCCCGTAAAAACTCTGGGAGGTTTAAAAAAGAAAATGCCATATTTGATTGATACAAACATAATTATTTATAGTATAAAAGGCGATCCTGTTGTTCATGCGCATTTTATAAAAAATGAGAATATTCCCAAATCAATATCAGTGATTACTTATGGTGAATTGTTGTTCGGTGCGAAAAAATCACAAAATTACGAAAAGAATACAGCCATAGTGTATCGAATAAAAGAATTATTCCCAATAATAGATATCGATAAAGCAATCATAGAAACTTTCTGTGAGTTAAAAGTCAACTTACAAAGAGCCGGTGAACCAATTGATGATTTTGATTTATTAATAGCAGCAACTGCACTGACAATGAATGCAACATTAGTTACAAATAATGAAAAACATTTTAACAGGGTTAAGGGATTGAATATAGAAAATTGGTCAAAGAAATAATGTTGCTTAGTTAAAGCCGGTTTCATGTCTTATCCATTTTTATCATTCCCAGAAAAAAAATAAAACCACCCACCAACTTCTTTTCGTCAATAAGAGTGTACACACAAAACAACACTACCGGAGGAATCCAATGTAGACACCATGTCCGTTTGCAAGTTGCGTAAGGGGTACCGGGAAAAGTTCCCGGTTATGCAACCCCGCGGCTCTTTCACAACAGTAAACCGCGTAGAGGATGGCACTGCCCGCAACAGGGTAGTGGCTATGCGCGGTAAAAAACGGAGGTATGCATGTCTACAAGCATCGCGAGCGTGTCCTGGTACCAGAAGGACGTATTCCTTCGTCCCGGTTCCAGGGGCAGCGTCGAGTACATCGACGCGCAGGGTAATCAGCGGAGACTCTCCGTTGATGTAACTGTACCCGGTCGTTATTGCATGGTACAGGTGGTTTTGGTGACAGATGTGCGGGGCATACGAAACAGCCGCACCTGTCATTTTACGGAGGACCAGTTCCGGCGCCTCGAAGAGGGGCTGGAGGGTTCTGGACAGTCCCGGGCCTCGTAGCCCGGGGCACGGGCCTTCCCGTAATACGGGTATCATTCAGGAGGATAGAATGCATAATTGTAATAATTTCAACAATGGCTTGCCCGGTTTTCCCAATAACAACGGGTATGACCTTATCGGCAGGTACCAGGTAGGGTATCCTGATCTCATGGATCCCTATAAGATTCATGTAGGGAGACCGGGAATACCTGGAATAAATAATGAAGTTCTCAAGCCAAATTTTTTTTCAATATCTTGACAGAATCAGAAATAAGTGTACAATTGTACTTATGAAAATAACAGCAGATACAAGTACATTTTTGGCAGTTACCCTCTACGAACCGGAAAGGGACAGAATTATTAACCTTTCCGTAGGTCATGAACTAATAGCACCGGAAGTATTGCCGTTTGAAATTGGCAATGCTTTATCTGCTATGCTCAAAAGACAGAGAATAACTCATCAAGAGTTACCTGACATCTGGCTTGCAACTCAAAAAATACCTGTGGATCTACGAAGGATTGATATCCCTAAAGCGCTTGAAATAGCTTCTCAGTTCAATATTTATGCATATGATGCCTATTTTTTAACATGCGCTCTTTCCTTACATAGCCCCTTGCTTACCCTTGATCGCCGAATGATTGAAGTGGCAAATAATTTAGGTATACAGGCCATGGAGGTATAGGAATGAAAGTTTTTACATACTCAGAAGCCCGGCAAAAGCTTTCCACTGTATTGGATTTGGCACGATCTGAAGAAGTGGTGATAAAACGTCGGGGGGGCGAAGTGTTTACAGTGCTGTTTAAACAAGCGAAACAATCTTCTCCATTTGATGTGCCTGGAATAAAAACCAGTGCCACTACAAAGGACATTCTTGATGCAATTCAGGATTCACGCTCAAGGAATACTGAATCAAACAATAAGTCAACAAAAGGCTGCAGCCCGACCCAGGAGAGCTAGCGGTTTTTTCAAAGCCCTTGGTTTTTGAAAAAACTTGGCTTTTACAACGTGCTCGGCAATTTGCCCCCGGGCGGCTGAGCTCCCCGTTAGATGAACGGAGAGAAGAATGCAGATATTGAACCTGTCAACAGAACCAGAATGGAGACTGCGCCAGTGGTTACCACATGACCTTTCCGCTGAGAAGGTCGTCTTTCTACCAGACGCATGTCCGGGCAAATCACCGCTTCCTACAGGCACGGCAGTGCTGACGAGACAACCAGACTGGCGGCGTTTTGCGGTCAGTGACTGCGGATGTGGGATGCGTCTTGTGCGCAGTAAACTGACTCCTGAAGAACTCAGCGAAGATGTTTGGGACGGTATTGCTAATAGGCTAAGAATCAACAAGGGATATCTGGGCGATCTTGGGGGTGGGAATCACTTCCTGGATGCTCTCGAGCCATACGGAGACAGTTGTTTGTATTTACTTATTCACACAGGTTCACGTCTGGAATCTGGTCTCGTTGATGCGTATGTGGACTCACCCGCTACATTCGATCGGGAGTTTTCTCGGGTTGTCTCATGGGCGAATGAGAACCGTGCGACGATCCACGCCGCTGCAGAAGCCGAACTGGGGCCACTTGAATTGATTCTCGACTTGCCGCATAACACCTATGAGTTGCTGCCCGATGGAGGGGCAATTATTCGAAAGGGTGCCGTACACGTGCGCCCGGGTGATCTCAACATCATCCCGTCCCACATGGCCGGTGATGTCGCTTTGGTACGGGCCACCTCGCGAGTGGCGGACGCACTCAATGCTCTAAGCCACGGAACCGGCCGTGCAATGTCTCGCTCAGACTGCAAGCCCCTTGCGGATTCTTACGATTTTGATGCACTGCGAAAGCGAGTCATGCTTCCATCGGGGATCGAGGACTCGTCGCTGCGCACCGACGGTCCATTTGCCTATCGCGACCTGGATGCCTGCCTTGAACTACTCGGCGGATTTACAGAGGTAGAAGAACGATTTGCAGTCGTCGCATATATGGGGCATCTATGATGGAGGCAGACAAACATCTAATAAGAAGTTAAGAATCTCACTAAAAGTACTGAGGGAAAATGAATCTCAACGAACTGAAGATAGCCATTGAAGAAGTTGAAGGTCAACTACCTGGTTCAATTTACGTTATCATTGGTGAATTCGAAAGAAATGGTAAGAAATTACGATTGGCCATCACAGATCGTCTCAGGTCTTCGTGCAAAAAAGGCCATGTCTGGAAGAGTAAACAGATGCTGACTGCGTTAAAAAATGCTCAATACGGTTTTGAACCCAATCATGCTCACAGTCCAGGCGGTAGCGACGGAATATTTATGCTGAATCGCGACTACAAACAAAAGAACAACATGATGAAGAAAATATTCGACAAGTTTATTGATAAGCCAGGAAGTGAAGCGCGAATAATTGCGGAGCAGCTTCATGTCACAATTGATAATCTTATTCCTGTTCGCGTGGTATCTCATCACATGCGTTTGCTGGGTTTGTTAAAAGTTGATCAAACCGAAGATACCCTGGTTCTGGTAGACTATGACAACACAAAGTGAGCTGCGTATTTCATATTTTTCCGAATACGAATTAGCGTAAGAAGAAGTTTCAGTTATTCCTGATTTCAATATTGGAGAGCAAAAAAAAGTGGCTGGTGGAGTAAGTAAAAAAATAAAGATTGAAAAGAAGCAGGTAAAGCTCGGGAAAAGCAAAATAACCGAGATACATAGCGGTAAGGGACATGTGAAGGTCTGGGCCGAAAAGAACATGATCGGTGAGGACGAAGCCCTTGTGCTTTCAAAAATTGCAAAACTTGGTCACTTGTACAAGTACGCGGCCATACTGCCCGATTTTCATATCAGCGGTGTTCTCATGAATGGAGCCGTGCTGCCAACTACTGGTAATGTGTATAGTAACGCCATTGGAGGTGATGCCGGTTGTGGCATGGCAGGTCTTCCGCTCCCAATTTCGATTGAAGACATTGCGGGAAAAGAGAAAACATTATATAAAGCATTACACGCGGAAATACCAACAGGAAGGAGGATCCATACAGAAGTATCTTCTCACGTAAACAACCTTGAAATATTTGATTATGATTCAAGGCTTCTTACCAATAAAGTTGTCAAAAAGCTAAAACAGCAAATTGGTACAATAGGAGATGGGAACCATTTCCTCGAGATCCAGGTAAACAATGAAGGGCAGTTGTTCATGCTTGTTCATAGTGGTTCCCGTTACCTGGGGCAACTTGTAAATGAATTTGCCATTCGGCAGTCACCGGGTAACCAGGGGATAGATCTTTATCTTGTACCTGCGGATTCACCGGACGGTCAGGAGTCTTTAAAGAACCATGATATTGCGTTGAGATATGCTCGGGAAAACAGAAAGCAAATAGTATTAAAAGCTCGTTG
>CAZAOK010000013.1:6861-56034 GCA_964486725.1 uncultured Leptospiraceae bacterium | reverse complement strand
GGTTTACCACGGTAGGTGATGATTACCTCTTCACCCCTTGCTACTGAATCAAGTATTTCCCTGGTGCGAAAACGAAGATCTTTTGCGGTTGTTTTCATCTTGTACTCTCGTTCAAGTATATACTAAAGATTATAAACTCTATGCGGGATTATCAAGTGAAAAATGCCTGGCTTGTTCTGAACTCATCACTTCTCACTCTTCACTTGTCATTGACTAACAGCGTGTATCTGCGGTTAAAAAAAAGTGATGATGAAAAAAGCCACCCGCATTCAGACAGGTGGCTTTTTTTATATACATACAGCGCAGGAGGTTCTGGTCTTACACGTCTTCGTTCATATCACGCAAGAGCTGTTTCTCCCTGTAGCGCATGAAGAAAAGCCCGGCAAAGAGGCACAAACTGAATCCCACGAAACCGCTTATACGTATACCAAGGTCGTCACCGGGATCTTTGCCAAGGGAAGTGAGTGCGGCGAAGATGAGCACCCCGAAGGTCTGTCCGAACTTCTGCATGAGGGTACGGGCGGCATAGAACATTCCTTCCTGTTTCACACCTGTCTTCATGGCGTCGTGCTCGGCGATATCGGCAAGTACCGCGTTGGGCAGAATACCCAGAAAGGCGATAGGAATTGCATAGAACACGACTACCAGCCATGCCTGCAGGGTGTTATCCAGGGGCAGCCGGCCAAGAAAGAATATAAAGAAGAAAATGATACTCATGAACAGAAATGAGCCCGAAACCAGGGGCTTCTTGCCCACCTTCTTTGCCAGGAGGTTTACAAAGGGATAGAAGATGAACGACACGATAACCATCACCGGCATAAGCTGGCTTACCATGTCCTTGCTGAGACCCAGCAACACGGTGATGTAGTACATGAGTCCCGTCATCACGATCATCAGGGCGGTAAAATATGAGAAATCGGCTGCCACGTAATAGACGAAGTTCTTATTTCTGAATGTCTTCTTTATTGCCTCCATCATGGGGATGTCCGCAGGTATGGCATCGCAGTACCGTTTCTCATCTATGGTGAGTACGGGAACCATCATGAAGAGTATTGATATAAACGATAGAAATCCGATGGCAAGCTGCAGTTGGGTAACGGTATCGGTGATCCCTGTCATGTTACCGATGATCCCTCCAAAAAGAGGTACCTGGGCGGCAACCATGATACCAAGCGCGTAGGTAATGGAGATCCAGGTGGACAGGTTCAGCCGTTCGTCCGCCGTATGCCCGAGTTCCGGGATAAGGGCGAAAAACGGGGTAACATACATCGTCAGAAAAAGGTAGAAGAATGTCTGCATGGCAAACAGCCAGGCAACGTTCCAACCGCTCTGGCCCATCACAATGGGAACGAACATAAGCGTACAGAATAACGCCGCGGGCACGGCGCCGGCCGCAAGAAAGGGAATTCGTCGTCCCCGCTTTCCTTTCCATCGGTCACTCAGGTTGGCGATAAGGGGGTCGGTGATGGCATCCCATAGACGCCCACCGGCGGCGATCATTGTAATGATATTGATGACCATGAGAAAGGTAACCTGGGGTATGAATGTTTCAATTCCCGAACCCTCAGGCGGGATATAGAAATATACAAGCTGTAGTCCGATAATGTTGATAAGTGTTGACCAGCCAAGCTGGCCAATGGCGTATCCCCATTGTTTACCCAGGGGTAGTGATTCTTTTGTAGTATTCATAAGCCCCGCCCGTTATAATTTGTAGTGTAATCATCGGAAACGATTTAATGTTGATTATTACCAAACCCCTGCAGTTTTGCAAGAATTTTATGGTAAATTATGAAAAAGTGAACAGAATGTGAGTGAAAAGTGAGAGGTGAAGGGTGAACAGGGGACACTGATCACTCTTCACTCATCACTGCTAACTGTCCTCTGATTATGTCCCTAAAAAAATACTTATTAAATTTTCTAATTTACCGAATGTAATAATGAGGACCATTCTCAGCAGAAATAGTGAGGAAATGAAAATGGCAGTAGATAGCTATAATACAACAACATATCTCCTTGAGAGGGCGTTAGACGGGGAATCACTTCGAAGAAAGGTTATCGCCAATAATATAGCCAATGTGGACGTGCCACATTTCAAAAGAAGCGAAGTGAATTTTGAAAGCGAATTGAAGCGGGCAATCAGGCAAAACGAAGATCCCATGCGCAATTATGACGCGTTAAAGACAGACTCCAGGCATTTTGATTTCTTCACACCCAGGGATGTACGTGAAGTGAGCCCCAGGGTAAACCTGGATTATTCAACCACGTATAGAAACGATGGAAACAACGTCGATATTGAGAAAGAAATGGTTGATGCCGCGAAAAACCAGATGCGGTATAACTCGCTGATTACAAGTCTTAACCATAAATTCAGAAGCATGAAACTCGTGTTAAGAGCGTAATGGAGGAACAGTAAATGGGAATGTTCAATAGTTTTAATATAGCATCAACAGGGCTTACGGCACAGCGCCTCAGGATGGACCTGATAAGCAGTAATATCGCCAATTCAACAACCACACGAACACCGGAGGGCGGGGCATACAGGCGCAAGAGGGCAATTTTCGCCCCGGTAAATATCAGGCCGTTTTACAAGTCCCCCCTTGTCCCCGGCAGGGTACAACATGGCGATGGGAAAGGTGTACGGGTGGTAAAGATAGAAGAGGACAAGGAGCCTTTCAGGCTGGTGCATGATCCCAGCCATCCGGATGCCATTAAAACCGGTCCGAAAAAGGGATATGTAGAGATGCCCAATGTGAACACGGTGATGGAGATGACAGACATGGTATCCGCGTCACGCTCGTATGAAGCCAACGTAACTATGATAAATAATACAAAGTCAATGTTTACAAAAGCCCTTGAAATAGGCAGGGCATAATAAGGAGAAATGATCATGTTCAGGGAAAAAGGATTTCCAACAGACATACATATTACACATGAATTGTCACAAAAAACACCAATGAGAAGAAAAAGTCCATTGCAGCCGCTGGTGCAGAAATCATTCGGTGAAACTGTTATTGAGAAAAGAGATTATGGAAAGGGGAATGTAGCATGATATCACTATTAAATACGCAGAATGGCCTGCAGGGTGCAGAGAAAAGTGTGGAAAACGTGGCTATGAGAACCACCGATTCCAGGCATTACGGCAATCAGAAAGCTCACAAGCTGGATGATGATGTGACCGGGTCTTTTGAGAATGCGCTTAAAGAAGCGGTACAGAAGGTAAACAACCTCCAGGTTGACTCTGATACGTTGTCAAAGAAAATGATATATGAACCCGAATCTGTGGATATTCACAACGTCATGATCGCGCAGCAGAAGGCTGAGATATCATTAAGCCTTGCCAAAACTGTTCGGGACGAGGCTATAAGGGCATACAGGGAGCTGGTTAACTTGCGCTAAGAGGATTCCATGAAAAGAGACATAATAAAAAACAGGTGTTCAAACAGGAAATTAATTGACTTTTTAGAACATTTTTTTTACTGTGTATGGATAATATTATGTCTCTTTAGAAATTCTCTGAAAAATCTACCGTTTCGCATGATATTGCAATATGCATTTTGTCTGCGAGGGGGGAGGGGTGCGTTATGATTGAATTCCTGCAAAACCTTTATACACAGTTAAAGGAAATATACTCAAAACTTGATGCCACCAAGCGGATCATCATCGGGGTGGTGGCAGGTGTGCTGGTTGTTTCCTTTATTGTGCTTTTCTCGGTTTCCTCCGAGAAGGCCAACGTGGTGCTGTTTTCTGATCTGCCTGCCGAAGAATTCGGCAAGGTAACCAAGCAGCTGGAGGACATGGGGTATTCGTATACAACAGATGGTACAACAACGGTTTTAGTTGATCCCGGCAAACGAGAAGTGATTATGACCAGGCTGGCACAGGAAGATATGATACCCAAGGGGATCCCCGGCTGGAAGTTGTTTGATATTTCTAAATGGACAGAAACCGACCGTGAACTGGATGTCAAGTATATGCGGGCTCTACGTGATGAGATCAAGCGGCACATACAGTCACTGCGTAATATTGAAAAGGCAGATGTTGAAATTGCCATGACCGAAGATGAGCTTTTTACCCAGGACAAAACCCCCTATACCGCAGCGGTTACAGTTCACCTGGCTCCCGGGTATGACTCGTTAAGCAAGAAAGAGATCAAGGGTATCACCCACCTTGTTGCACGTGCTGTCGGTAAACTAAAACCTGAAAATGTAACCGTAACCGATGAATACGGTAAGATCATATCAGACTTTGATGATGACTTTGACAGGGCAAAAGCTGAATTTAAAATGATGGAGTATCGAAGGAAAATCGAAGAACAGGCCAGGGTGAATATGCTCAGGGATATCAGGCATGGCCTTGAAAAGATTTACTCTTCAGATCGAATACAGATCGTGCGCCTGAACATGAATTTCAACTGGGACAAGATAAACGAAGAGCAGGAAGAGTATACTCCTATTGAAATTGAAAAAGACAATCCAGAAACGCCATATTCTGAACGAAAGGTGAAAGATTCGCTGACAATATCAGAGAAATCAACCGAAGAGAATTTCCAGGGACATGGCTGGAATCCTGAAGGACCTGCCGGCACAGAGGGAAATACCCCTCCGGGTTACAAGGCAAGCGATGATCAGTACGCGAAGTATAATAAACAAGAAAATATTAAGAATCATGCGGTAAATAAGACGATAAGAAAGATAGACAGGGACCCTTACGAAATGTCGGGTGTATCGGTTGCCATCGCCATTGACGGTTACCAGGATTTGCCCCGGCAGCCTGATGGGAGTTATGATCTTGATCCGTCAAAGGATATTGTGCAGGTGCCACTGTCTGAAGAAGAGCTGAAACAGGCCGAAAATATAGTTAAGAAGTCTATCAATTTTCAACAGGCAAGGGGAGACCAGGTCGCGGTTGAGAACATCATGTTTGATCGCTCAAAACAATGGGAAGAGCTGCGTGGTGAATACAGGCGCAAAGAGCAGCTCAAGAGAATGCTTCTTGCCGCCCTTGTAGGGGTATTCGCGTTGTTTCTCGGTGTAATACTTTTCAGGGCCATATCCAGGGAGCTGGCGCGAAGACGAAGAATAAAGGAAGAGCAGCTTGCCCTTGAGCAGCAGCGTATGCGAGAAGCGGCACTCAGGGCCGCCGAAGAAGAGGGCGTTGATGTGGAGTTGTCACTGGAAGACAAGGCGAGGATGGAATTGCAGGAAAACGCCGCCAACCTTGCCAGGGAAAGGCCGGATGACGTTGCCGCGCTATTGAGAACATGGCTGGCTGAAGAATAATATTATTGTCGACTTCGCGCGGGATGCATATATTATGTACAGGGAATGATGAATTCTTAAGAGGGTATTCATATGCTTCAATCTAAAAAGGCACAATTAACCGGAAGGCAGAAAGCGGCCATTTTCCTGGTATCGCTTGGTTCCGATGTGTCCTCTGAGATTTTTAAACATCTCCGCGAAGACGAGATTGAGCAGCTGACATTCGAGATAGCACGGCTTGACAAGATTGAACCGGACGATAAAGACAAGGTGCTGATGGAATTCCAGGAGCTGATGATGGCACAGGATTTTATCAGCTCCGGCGGTATAGATTACGCCCGTGAAGTTCTGGAAAGGGCCCTTGGTACTCAGAAAGCCATAGATATAGTTAACAGGCTCACCTCTTCACTGCAGGTGCGCCCATTCGATTTTATACGGCGAACCGATCCAAGTCATCTTTTAAACTTTATACAGGGCGAACACCCGCAAACGATCGCGCTGATTCTTGCCTATCTCGATCCTCAGAAAGGGGCGCAGATACTGTCAGGCCTCAATCATCAGATACAGGCCGATGTGGCAAAAAGAATAGCTATAATGGACAGGACATCACCTGATGTATTGAGAGAAGTAGAGCGGGTTCTTGAACGAAAACTGTCCACCCTTGCAAGTGAGGATTATACTTCTGCCGGTGGTATTGATGCCATAGTGGAAGTGCTTAACAATGTTGACCGTGGTACTGAAAAGATCATTATCGAGGCTCTTGAAGAAGAAGATCCCGAACTTGCGGAAGAGATAAAGAAGCGGATGTTTATATTTGAAGATATCGTATTGCTTGATGACCGTTCCATTCAGAAAGTACTTCGGGAAGTTGATACACAAGACCTGGCCAAGGCACTTAAGGGTGTTGACGCCGAGGTGCAGGAAAAAATATTCAGAAACATGTCAAAACGTGCGGCATCACTTCTGCGTGAGGACATGGATTTTATGGGACCAATACGGCTGCGTGACGTTGAAGAGGCGCAGCAGAAAATAGTGAACATTATACGTAAACTTGAAGAAGCCGGTGATATTATCGTTGCCCGTGCCGGCGAGGAGGAGCTCGTTGTCTAGACTGGTTTTTAAACCCGGCGAAGTGTCATACAGGCCTGCACCAAAACAGGTTGAATTGCCCGAGAAGTATCAGCGTAACGTGATGACCGACGAGGAATACACCGAGTTTGAGGTGGACGCTGAGGGGCATCCTCTTGATGTATACCAGGGCCCGTCTATTGAAGAGATGGAGGCCGAGCTTGAAAGGTATCGTCGCGAAACCGAAGAGGAAGTTCGCAAGATGCTTGATGATGCTAAAGAGCGGGCATCAAAGATAGAAGAAGACGGGAAGGCCGTGGCCTTCAAAGAGCTCCAGGAAGCCCGTGAGCAGATAAAAAGTGAGATGGAAAAGCTTCGTGCCGATTCGGAGAAGGAGATCGAACGGGGAAAATTCGAAGCCGAGAAAATGATAAAAGAAGCCGAGCTGAAAGTCTCGGAAATCGAGCATGAGGCCTATAAAAAAGGATACGAGGCAGGACGTGAAGAGGGCTACAAGGAAGGACAGGCCGAGGTGATGCGGCTGATTGACCGTCTTGGCACTATTGTGTCTACCGCGGTTGACATCCGGGATGACATTATACGTTCATCTGAAAAGCTTATGACCGAGATGATACTGATGATCTCAAGAAAGGTTATCAAGGATGAGATCGTTGAAAGGCGTGAAGTTGTCATCAACAATATCAAGTCCGCGTTGCAGCGTGTGAAGGACAGGGACAGGATCGATGTTCGGGTGAACTTTGCCGATCTTGATATGACCACCGCCCACAAGGATGAACTCATCAAGATGATGGAATCACTTAAAAAGGTGAACATATACGAGGATTCTCGTGTAGAACGCGGTGGCTGCATAATCGAAACAGACGTAGGAGCGGTGGACGCCAGGGTCTCTACGCAGCTTGATACCATTGAAGAGGCCATACGAAACGCAAGTCCGTTGTAAAGGGATAATAGATGATACAGATACTTCAGCATGAAAAGGTAGACGTCCTTTCAAAGTACAAGAGCATAATCGAAGAAGTAGACACCATACATTTTACCGGAAAGGTTGAAAGGATTGTAGGTCTCACCATTGAGTCACATGGGCCGGAGGTGCAGTACGGCGAGTTGTGTAAGATCAAGATTGGTGAAGGCGAGTACCTGTGGGCTGAGGTGGTTGGATTCAATAAGAACAAGGTTATTTTAATGCCCATCGGAGAGATGAAGGGTGTTGTTCCCGGTGCCGAGGTTTTCGCGGCGGGTACCTCCCTTATGGTGCCGGTTGGCAACAAGTTGCTGGGACGGGTGCTTGATGGTACCGGAAAACCACTTGATGGTAAGCCCGAGATGTACTCTTCGGAAAAATACCCGGTTAACGGCGAACCGCTTAAACCACTACAAAGGGGAATTATTGACAAGCCCCTTTCAACCGGTATACGGGCCATTGACGGCTTGAATACAATAGGAAAAGGACAACGAATCGGAATATTCTCGGGTTCAGGTGTGGGGAAATCCACGGTAATTGCCATGATCGCCAGAAACACGGCAGCTGATGTGAATGTAATTGCCCTTATCGGTGAACGTGGCCGTGAAGCAAAGGATTTTGTGGAACGTGAACTTGGAGAAAAAGGACTCAAAAAGTCAGTAGTGATAATTGCCACCTCGGATCAGCCCCCGATGCTTCGTATGCGGGGTGCCTTTCTCGCCCATTCAGTAGCCGAGTATTTCAGGGATCAGGGACTTCATGTGAATCTTTTGATGGATTCAGTTACCAGGTTTGCCATGGCCCAGCGTGAGATCGGGATCGCTGCCGGTGAACCCGCGTCAACAAGAGGGTACCCGGCTTCTGTATTTTCAATTCTACCCAGAATGCTTGAGAGAGCGGGCAACAAGGAAGGATCGGGCAGTATAACCGGCTTTTATTCTATCCTGGTTGAAGCTGATGACATGAATGAACCAATAGCTGACGCGGTACGGGGTATACTGGATGGTCACGTGGTGCTGAACAGGAAACTTGCCCACAAGGGGCATTATCCTGCCATTGATGTGTTAGAGTCAATTTCAAGGTGTATGAAAGATGTAATAGACGACGAGCATAAGCAGGCCGCCGTGGATTTCAGGGAGCTGCTTGCGGCATACGCGAACGTGGAAGACCTGATTACGCTGGATGCCTATGTAAGGGGGACCAACCCGGTAGCGGACAGGGCCATTGACATGAAACCTGAAATGGACGCGTACTTAAAGCAGGGAATATACGAGGATGACAGTTTTCAGAATATACGCAACAGGCTGGTACAGTTGATGGGTCGGGGTGAACAAACTCTGGAAGTGAAACAGGATTATGTCACCCCCGCACCGTATTTTGCACGGAGACGATAGGATTGCTCATAAGATATGAAGAAATTTAATTTTAAATTACAACGATTGCTTGATCTGCGGGAAATGAAAGAAGAGCAGGTAAAAAATGAACTGGCAAAACTGGTTGCCATTCAAAATGTTGAACGTTCAAAACAACAGGAATTCAGGGAAAAAATACGGGAAAATTATATACACCTTTCAAACCGGATGCGGCAGGGGAATTTTTCATATAAAGAAGCAATGATGTGTGAACGCTATGTTGATGTTGCCCACAGGGCAATAGAAAAATCCCAGGATATAATAGAGCAAATGGAACCCGAGATACAGAAAGTTCGAATACGTCTCATCGAGGCGTCAAGAGAACGGAAAGTGGTGGAGAAGTTAAAGGAACGCAAATGGGAAGATTACCTGTATGAGTATAACAGGGAAATGGCAAAAGAGATTGATGATATGAATCAACAATTACATCAGAGACAGAGAATGATGGAGCAGCGATAATTAACCGTGGAGGAGCTCATATGGATGGCATGACAAGAATAATGCAGCGTATACAGGATATTGAAAAAAGATTTGGACTTATGAGACATAATCAGGAAAGCGTGGCCAATGCGGGCGATCCTCAAAAAGTGAGCAATTTTGATGAAAATGTGAAGCAAGCCATGAAAAGCAATGAAATGCAACCTGTACAACCAGGTCAGCCCAATATGCGGCAGGGTGTCACCGCGGCTGAAGGGGTAATGAACACTCTATCAAATGGGATGAATAACGGGATGCTTCCCGGAAACATGTTAAACGGGAATCAATCAGGTTTATCCGGTTTGATGAAGTTGCTTCCTGATATAACCAGGCACTTGCAGGGTGAAAATGAGGACAAGGGAAGTGGCAAGAATTCAACCATACCGGGAAGCGAGGCGGCTTCACGGTATAACAGCAATTATATTCCTGTTGAATAAGCCTGTATAATCACAGGGTAACAAGGAGATGTACCATGAAAAGTATATCAGACACAACTAAAATGATATATCTGATAATATTGATTGTATTCATTGTTGTTGTTGGTGTATTCTGGCTTGATTATATCGGGATGATTAATATAGGAAAAACTGTAAGCAGGTATTATACCAGGGAAGCACCTTCTGTAGTTGATGCCATGGATGACGAGCCTTCTCTGATCGAGAGGGAAGAGTTTGAAAAAGAAAAAAACAGGCTGCAGGAAAGAATTGAAGATCTTGATACCCGAGAGGCTAAAATTGTTGAAGCTGAAAAAGAGATCCAGGAAGAAAGTTCGAAATTAAAAGAAATAAAACAGGGTCTCGAACTTGAGAAAAAGAATATTGAAATGGAAAAAAAGAGGTATTCAGGGTATAAAAAAAATGTTCAGGACCTTGCGGGAAAAATACAAAGTATGCCACCTGATGAAGCGGTGAGTATAATGGTTCAATGGGAAGATCCCCTCATAATCGACGTGTTACGTCAGATCGACCAGGATGCGGCAGAAGCGGGCACTTCCAGTATATCTTCATACCTGATATCATTGATGCCAAGAGAAAAGGCCGGGCGAATCATGTACCTCATGACGCAGTTGTAATATACATGTAGTCTTTAAAAGAATTGACATTTGTAATTACGTGATCAATTATATACAAATGTATAAACCAATAAATAAAGTATTACTGGTATTCTCACTTTCATGCATTGTTGCAATGATGTCATGTGCCACACCTTCAAAACAGGGTGGCAGTGCGTTATACGAGGACACAAAAGATTCGGCCCCGGGTTATGAACGTTCCGCCTCGCGAATGAAAAAAATGCCAGGACGGACTGAAGGGGAGATGCCACAGGATTCTTCTGCTCCCGCTGAAAAAGAAGACACACCCGGCCAGCGGATGATAATATATAATGCCGAACTCGACCTGGAAGTAGACAGGATAAAGGATACCCTGAAGGTCATCGAACGCGAAACGAAAAAATACGAAGGGTTTATCGAATCTGTTGTGACGTCGGATACATATAAGAAGGCTACCGTGGTTGTGCGTGTGCCGGTGGCGGATTTCGAAAAAGCAGTGAATGAACTGGCAAAAACAGGTACGGTTACCGGCCGAAAGGTTTCTGCCAGCGATATCACGATGGAATTTCAGGATATTACACTACGGCTTCAAACAAATAAAAAGATACGTGAACGCCTGTACCTGTTGTTGAAAAATACTAAAGACCCAAAAAAGAAAGTTAAAATATTACGGGAAATCGAGAAACTTGATAAAAAAATTGAGATACTTCGTGCAACAATAGAATATCTTCGCTCAAAAGCTGAGTTTTCAACAATAACAATGTACCTTACTGCCAGGGTGCGGGAAGTCGTTCACCAGTATCTTCCATCTCCTTTCCCATGGGTTGCCAGGATTACCGCGGATAAACGCACAATTTTTAATGACAGTGTTTCTGTAGAATACAAGAAACCCGATGGGTTCTTTGATTTTTCAAAGAATTTTTTCGATGTTGATGAGGAATATTTATTTAAAACTCCCCGTGGTGAATGCGGTATCCGGTTGGGCTCAGTTGAAAACTATCCTCCAGCAGATACCGGGTTCTGGTATGAAGCAATATTATATGAATTCGAAAACAGGTATTATAAGAATATAAAGACTGAAAAAGATTCTAAGATTAATGAATTTTACAGGATTGATGTAGAATTAAAAGATGGCACATGGTATTCATTATTCCTGAGGGTAATAGATGATACCATTCTCATTGTTGAAGTGAAAGCCCTCAGCAATGAAGTGTTTGAAAAACATAAAAAAGAAATATTGGGTTTTGTCGAGTCAATCAATGATGAATGATATTATGAAAAAAGTAATTATTATTGTAATTGTAAACATATTCGCTGTAACCGGCTTGTGTGGTGCGGCGAATAATAAAATGGATATTATACGCGGTGTATATCACGTTGGTGTATATAACACTGTACATTTTACCAATGAGACAAAGATATTTACAAGGGAGCAGGGCGGGTATGTACAGTATTACAGTGATGATCGTATTATTATTCGTCTTCCCGTTAAACATTTGAATTCTTTCAGAAATTTCGTTGCTGACAAGGCATATATCAATGATGAGCAGCAGGCACGTGAAAATGTTGGTCATAAGATAATAAATACAAAGATTACATTACAGGCGAAAGAAAAACTTCTGAATGATCTTTTCAAGATTATGAGTACATCAGGTTTTAGCCATACCGTGGAGATTGAAAAGGAACTATCCAAGGTGATTCTCGAAATTGAGAAATTAAAAGGAAGATTACGTTATCTTAAGGACAGGATGAAAAACGCAGAAATTACTTTATTTATAAACGAGCAGTCAGTTCAAAAATCAGGAAACAGGGTTTTTTCATCAGAATGGGATTGGATAAGAGAACTTGGAATTGAACAATTGGTTAATTCATTCTGAAAAAGAACAAGCAGGAAACCATACATTGAAGAATATTGAAACAAACAAAAGGTTTATATTTAAATTCCTTGCAGGCTTGCTTGTTATATTATTCGCTGGCGGTTGTGCCACCGAATACACGCTGAACCTGCCGGATTCGTTTGCTGTCTACAGCAGGGAAAAAAAGGTTTACAAGGCTATAACAGCAGGCGGGGTGAAGGTTCGATCTTTTCAGGTTGAAAACGATCCAGAGGGCAGCGTTGAAATGTGGCTTTCAGCAATTGATATTCATTTGAAGTCTGGCGGATACCAGTTAGTAAGCAGCGAAGATTTTACGTCTCCGCAAAATTTTGATGGAAAGATGGCAGAATACAAGTACATGTATAATGGTAAAGACTACACGTATCTTATTGCCATTCTTCTTAACCATGACAAGATTTACGTAATTGAATCTGGCGGCTTACAGAAAAGGGTTGCAGAGTATAAAAAAGAAATCATCTCATCAATGAAGAATTTTTCTACCGGGAATACTCACTGATCAGGTTTACAATATCTTTCTTTCCTTCACCACTTTTTACCGATGAATAAAACAATGATTCCCCGGGTATATCAAGGCTTTGCAGTATTTTTTTTGTGCTCTGGGCTCTCTGATTCTTTGATAGTTTATCACACTTGGTGGCAATAATGGCAACCGGTATTTTATTGCCGGTGACAAGGGAAATCATTTCTTTCTCAAAATCTCCAGGTACCCGCCTGATGTCAATAAGCAGAAAAACCAGTTTCAACCTGTCCCTGTTTGAAAAGTAGAGTTTAATCATGGGGTAAAACTGTTTCTTGAGTTCCATCGGTACCTTCGCGTATCCGTAGCCAGGCAGGTCAGCCATACATATAGTATCATTGATGGAGAAAAAATTGATTGTTTTGGTGACACCCGGTTTGCTGCCGACTTTTACAAGACGGCTGTTTCCCGTTACCATGTTAATAAGAGAAGATTTACCCACATTTGACCTGCCGGCGAAAGCGAATTCCGGGTAGGGCAACTGCGGATACTGTTCCGGCTTTACGGCACTCTTGATAAATTCGGCTTTATTGATCTTCATTTGCTGGTAATCTTTTCTCCATTAAAATGGCGTTATCGGTTTTGTAATAATCCTTGCGAAAACCAGTAGTGGTAAACCCTAGTTTGCGGTAGAACAATTGGGCTTCGGCATTAGTCTCTCTAACTTCAAGGAAAACCCGCGTAACCGGCGGGTCTGATATATCAATAATCTTCTCCAGTAATCTTTTACCAATACCCTGCCTCTTGTAGTTTCTTTTTACGGCGATCTTGTTCAGCTGTATTTCATTCTGAACCTGCCAGGCAATGGCATATCCTGCCACATCTTCATTGATGCATGCGACGATGAAGATCGAAAACTGTAAATTGAGTTCATGTAGAATATTTTTGTAGTTCCATGGTGATTCAAATGATTCCATCTCAATAGTGTGAACATCTTCAATGTCATCCACACCCGCGTTACGAATAATTACTGTATCTTCAGTCATTTTTAACAGGAAACGAGATCAGCATAACAGGGTTACCTGTCATGAATTTTCGGTTCACGCTTGTTGAGAAAAGCGTCAATTCCTTCTTCCTTGTCCGCTGTTTCACACAGTTTCCCGAATTCTTCCCTCTCAAAAGTTAAGGCTTCTCTCATTTCCATGTGTATGCCTCCAGAAATGGCACGCATGGCTGCCTGAACAGCAAGTCTTCCCCGCGAGGCAATTGAATCCGCAAGATCTTTCGCTTCGGTCAGAACAGATCCGGGTTCGGTGGCCCTGTTGATGACACCATACATTTCAGCCCGTTTTGCATTAATGAAATTACCTGAAAGAATAAGCTCGAATGCCCTTGATTTACCGAATATCCTTGGACTTCTTTGTGTGCCGCCGTAACCGGGAATTATACCCAGTTTTATCTCGGGGAGACCAAGCTGTGCTTTCTCATCAGCAAGTCGCATGTGGCAGGCAAGGGCAAGCTCAAGTCCTCCTCCAAGACAATAGCCGTTAATTGCTGCAATGAATGGCTTGTGGGCGTTCTCGATCAAGTTATAAAGTTCCTGGCCGGTAACAAGAAAATCCGCGCCTTCTTTTTCAGTTTTTTGTTTCTGTATTTCTGTAATATCAGCTCCCGCTACAAATGCCTTACCCGCACCGGTAATAATGATAACACGAACAGCATCATTTTCGAGAGCATTCTCAATTGAATCCTTCATATCCGCAAGCACAGCAGGGCTGAGGGCGTTCATTGGAGGATTATCAATTGTCATCAAGGCAACACCATTATCGTCGGTTTCATAATAACATTTTTTTCCGTTGTTTGAATTATCCATAATCTCACCTCTTTTTTCTATTAGAAAAATAGTACGAGTAGTATTTGTCAAACAGTTTATCACTGTATGTTAGTTTCCATTGCTTTTACAAGGTAATACATTGACGTGTTCCATGGGGTGGGTATCCCGTTCACCTGGCCATATTCGATTATTTTCCCGTTAATACTGTCTATCTCGGTTTTGCGACGTGACCGGATATCCTGAAGCATTGAACAGTGATTTAACGCGGTTGCAAGACAAACCTGTTTTGTCCGCTCAATCATGATTTCACCTGAAATATTAAGTTTCATGGCATCTGCCACCAGTGATCCCTCAAGAACCAGCTGCTCCTGTATAGTGCTGGAATATTCATTTTCTAATATTTTTCCATTTGGAATATTAAGAACCGCTCCCAGTGGGTTTATTCCGGCGTTAATTATGGCTTTTTCCCATATAATCTGCAGGGGGTTTCCAGTTTCCCGTGTAGTAAATCCAGCATCAGTAAGCAGGGAGAATATAACAGCACTTGATTTCCTGTCACGTCCGCCAATGATAATTTCTCCTTCTCCACCGGGAACCAGTGCTCCTGATGAATCAAGTGCGGCTCCATACGTGGTTGTTCCCAGTACCAGTGGGTTGTGGGGAAAGTAAGAGTAAATTATTTCACAATTTCCAAGTCCATTCTGAAGTGTAACGATTATGGTATCATCATTGATAAAGGATTGGATATCCTGGCAGGCATTGTCTGTTGCGTAACTTTTCACAAAAAAGAATATAATATCACATCGTGAAAGCTCTGATGAAGATGAAGCAACTGGTAAATGATCATTGAGATAGTTTTTTCTGTTTTCATCTTTTTCATATACATAATATTCCACACTGGTACCTGCTATATATTCTGCAAACAGTGTTCCCATCGCTCCCGCGCCAATTATTCCCACACGCATATAAATACCTTTCCATTATCAAATATTCTGATTGCGGCTGATCAAGGATATACTATAGTATACGTTTATAATATATAGAGCGTCAATTACATTGTATTAGTTTAGGATTTGGACACTAAAATTTAGATAAATTTATAATGTGAAGTACATTAATAAAGAAAGAAATTGAATCGGGACTATAAAGTGTAGCGTGATATATGGATAACCAGACAAGAACTGATTACAAAAGTTTGCTGGAAGCGTTTCCATCTCCGGTAATTGTAATTGATGCGACAAAAAACATCATTGATGTGAATGAACTGGCAAAAAGACTTTTCCATTCTTCTGACCTGATTGGCAGAGGATGCCATGAAGTATTTCCTGAATGTGAAAAGCGTGACAACGGATGTCCCATAGATGCCCTTGATTACAGGATACAGACACAACTTGAAAAGATTAAGCAAAACGTACAAATTGAAGACCTGAACGAAGAGGTTCAGACCAATGTTCTGCCTGTTCAACGGGGTGAAGAACCATTAGAATACGTCTACTTTCACATCCTTCAGGACCATGATCTATTTTCACGAAGAAATCTAACCGAGCTGGAAAAGAACATGACCATCTCCACCCTGGCGTCCGGTATAGCCCATGAGTTTAATAACATGAACGCCGGTATCCAGGGTATTGTTGAGTTAATGTTGTCACAGGAAAAGATCAATGACCGGTCTTCCCATGACCTGAATACAATTCTTAAAATTGTCAAAAGGGCAACTAACCTTATTGACCAGCTGTTGATTTTTTCTTATCGCAAACCCTCTAAAAAAGTGCTTACCAACCTTGAATCTATCATTGATGACTGTATAAAGATTTTACGACCAGAGATGAATGACAGCAATGTATCTATCGAGGTTGTGCGAAAAAGCAAAATTGACGACATGTTTCTTGACGCAAACAAGGTAAGCCTTGCCATAAGTAATATACTGCTCAATTCACGTGACGCGATGCTATACAGTGATAATCGGCAGCTTGTAATAGAATCCGGACAGGTGAATGGATCAGGTTACGTGAAGATATCAGACAGTGGATCCGGAATCGAAGGTGAACACATCGATCGTATCTTCGAACCTTTCTTTACTACCAAGGGATCACTGGGGCATTCCCTCGTTCCGGGGACAGGGCTGGGGCTCTCTGTTGCCAACCAGGTGATCATGAATCATAATGGAACCATTTCCGTTGAAAGTGAAAAAGACAAGGGGACAGTTTTTACCATTACATTACCGGTTAATACCCGGGAGATCCTTGAAGAAGAGATCAGGAGAAACCATAAAGACTATAATTTTAAAGATATTGATGTACTTCTCATTGATGATGACCAGGAATTTAATTCAATCCTTGAAAGGGCATTGGAGAACAAGATGGCAAGGGTGAGAACGTCAGTTACCGGGGCGCAGGGCCTGGCCCATCTTGAGATGAACAAGGTAGATTTGCTTGTGTTGAACATGCATATTCCTGATATGAATGGCTGGGATATATTGCAACAGATCAAATACCTTGATAAAAAGCCGAGAATCATTGTGATTTCTGATAATTATCTATCCATGGAAAACGAAGACAGGGCATTGATAGATTATGTATTAATGAAACCCTTCGATCTTGAAGAACTTTATTGCGCGGTAAGAGATTCCTTGATTTCTTAAAAACATACTTGATTTTTTACATGGATTAACAAACTCTGCTTTATCAATAATAATAATTTATCACTTGATCCACGTATACCGGCCTGAAAACCGGTATTTTATATTTTTTATGACTATACTGCTGATATTATAATAAAAAAATGAGGTGTATCCATGGGAATGACTATTTCTCAAAAAATACTGGCAGCGCATTCTGACAGGGAAGAAGTAACAGCTGGAGATTTGATAGAAGCACGGGTTGACCTTGTGCTTGGAAATGATATTACGGCTCCTATAGCCATAAAGGAATTTACTGACTTGAATATAAAGAGTGTATTTGATCCTGAAAAGGTGGCCCTGATTCCAGATCATTTTACGCCGAATAAAGACATCAAGTCGGCAGAACAGGTGAAAGTTCTCCGGGAATTCTCAAAAGCCCAGGGAATAAAACATTTCTATGATGTCGGACGTGTGGGTGTTGAGCACGCTCTTTTGCCGGAGCTTGGGCTTACCAGGCCGGGAATGCTGATTATTGGTGCTGACTCGCACACTTGTACATATGGAGCGATGGGGGCTTTTTCAACCGGTGTGGGTTCAACTGATATGGCAGCAGCGATGGCCGTGGGGAAAACATGGTTCAAGGTTCCCGAAGCTATGAAATTTATTTACGAGGGAACACTGCGTCCCTACGTATCGGGAAAGGATCTCATACTTCACACAATTGGTGACATCGGGGTTGATGGTGCCCTGTACAGGTCGATGGAATTTACCGGCACCGTGATAAGCAATCTCTCCATTGAAGGTAGAATGACAATGGCTAACATGGCTATCGAGGCTGGTGGAAAAAACGGTATTATTGAACCTGACGATATTACACTGGAATATATCCGTTCACGAAGCAGCGAGGAATTTACAGTTTATTCCAGTGATAAGGATGCTGAATACGCTGACGTGCGGGAATACGATGTATCGAAGATTGAACCGTTAGTGGCATATCCCCACTTGCCGGAAAACGTAAAGCCGGCCCGTGAAAGCGGTGTTAAGATTGACCAGGTGGTGATCGGTTCATGCACCAATGGAAGAATTGAAGACCTTCGGGTGGCAGCCGGGGTGTTGCGGGGAAGAAAGGTACATGCTGACGTGCGGCTCCTTGTCATTCCGGCAACACAGGAGATTTACAGGAAAGCGATGGACGAGGGACTCTTCGATGTATTTCTCGAAGCCGAGGGAATTGTCTCTGCCCCAACCTGCGGTCCCTGTCTTGGCGGTCACATGGGCATACTGGCAGAAGGTGAAAAATGTGTTGCCACAACAAACAGGAACTTCGTAGGACGAATGGGACACCCCAAAAGTGAAGTGTACCTGTCCAATCCTGCAGTGGCTGCTGCTTCTGCGGTCATGGGTAAAATCTGTCATCCGGAAGAGCTGAAGTAATGTAATAATCCTGTATTTCAATTGAAAAGGAGTTTTTAGCATGAAGGCACATGGAAAAGCATGGAAATTTGGAAATGATATAAATACGGACGAGATTGTACCGGCACGATACCTGAACACCTCTGATCCTGATGAATTGGCAAAACACTGCATGGAAGATGCCGACGAAAAATTTATGGAGAAGATGGCACCCGGTGACATCATCGTTGCCGGCTCAAATTTTGGGTGCGGATCATCAAGGGAACATGCCCCAATTGCCATTAAGGCAGCCAGGGTGTCCTGCGTAATCGCGGATTCATTTGCCAGGATATTTTTTAGAAACAGCATTAATATCGGCTTGCCCATTATTGAATCTCCGGAAGCTGCCGCGGAAATCAAAGAGGGTGATGAAATCGAGATTGATTTTGACAGTGGTACTATTGAAAATAGAACTTCAGGAAAAACATACCAGGCGAAACCTTTTCCACCGTTTATGCAGGACATTATCAAAAAAGGTGGCTTGATGAACAAGGTGAGAAGCGAGTTATCGTAAACGTTTTATGTTTTTGCCTTTGGTTATATCCTTTCCCTTTGCCTCGAATGGAATGACATACCACCTGCCCTGTTTGTACTGGCTTAATTGAAGCAGGGCAGGGTTGGGGAGGTCTTTTATAAAATCGGGGGTAAATTCAAGATCAATCTTAATATTACTTTCAGCTACCTTGTTGAAAAATCCATCTACTTTGAGACGAATATCAGGTGCGTTAAATATAAAGGATTTTATATAATAATTTGGTCCCATAATGTTGAAGTTGCCGTATATTTTTGAGAATTCAAGATCCTTCAGTTTATATTTGAGTTCAGAAAGCCATATTCCAAGTCCATCCTGAATACCAGTGTTAACCAGTTTTCCCTTATCAATGGTAAATTCCAGTTTCCCCATGAGAGCGTTTAGAAAAGGTACATTTCTTTCATACGTGAATTCAAGGTTAATAGTACCATCCGCGATACCATAAAACCTGTTATCAAATCGGGGATCAATACCAGCCAGCTCCTGTACTTTAATATTAGTGAAACGGGAATCAATATCAAAGTGTGGTGATTTTTCCGCGAAAGAAATATTACCACGCCCTTTTAAACTTCCTTCGGCAAAATTTGACTGAAATGAATATAATGAAAGGGTATTCCCCGCAAAACGGTAATTTACCTGTATATTCTGTACATTGAGTTTCTCCATTTGCAGAATACCGCATTGGATTTTTCCAGATAGTTCTACAGGCAGGTTCAGTTGTAATGAACCAATTGGTTTCTTTTCATCGCCCGGAATAGAATCGATTGAAAAAGTATCAAAACTAACATTTACAACGAATCGATTGAACTTTTTATCAATGGTTGCAACAGATAAAGTAGCAGGTTGTCCAAGTAGACGGGCCGGTATCCCCTGTTTCTTAAACTGGTTGTTTTCAATGACAAGATGTGTGGAAATACCAGACACAGTATCTTTTTTTTCGCTATAGCCGGCATTAGAAAGATGAATATCAGCGTTAATTATATTGTTTGAGTATTTTAGATTGCCCTTGAGAGATCCGGATAGTGGAAGATTGATACCAGGTATAACTGAGAAAACATCCTCGATTGCCACATCAGCTTCCGTAACGTGAAGTTTCTTTAAGTTGCCACCGAAGTTAAAAAGTAGTTCGTTTAACTTAAAAGATGAAGAATTAATTGAACCATCCACGTTGGATATGAAAACAGTTTCACCCTTCAGGTTTACCCTGGCTAAACCATCAACTTTAACCCTTCTCGAATCAGAAAGGACTGATGTACCTTTCACAAATCCTTCAACCATGTTTCCGCTTATTGACAGTTTACGTATGGTGCCGGTAAATGATTTGTATGGTAAGATGGTGTTGCTTTTAATCCATTTGTATATCCAGAGAAGTGAACATTTTTGCAGAGTTGCGTCACCCTGCAGTGAAAAATCTCCATTGCCAATTGATAGCAGTATATCTGTTTCTATCTTTCCCCTGCCTTCTGGCAGGGTTAAATAAACATCCGATAACTTTACCTTACGTGGTTTTGGAAAGGATAATATGGCATCGCACGTATATGAGCCGTTCAGGGGTTTGAGTGAATCAGGAGCATCTTTTAAACGCACATTCGTGTTATTCAATGCAATAGTTGTGATGGATGATGATATTGATGATTTATCATCCTTTTCATCATCTGTGGATTCGGATATGTATCGAATGAGTTTTTCAATATTCGAAGTTCCGTCAGAATAAGTGATGTTGATTTTGCCATCATTAAGGGAGATATGATTTATCGTAAATTTCTTATCCAGTAAAGATAGCAGCGAAAAACGTATATGCGCGTTACGGGCCGAAGCGATGAACCCTTTTTCTCCTGTAATGTCATTATATATTTTAAAATCATTTATAATGATTCCACTGAAACTATATTGAATATTTGAGATAGCTACTTTTCTGTTGGTGGCGTTCTCAATGCTGGCAGTGATGATCTTAAGAAGCTTCTCCCTGGGATAAAGATACACAAAAAGGGCAGCGCTTCCCCCGGCCAGGATAAGTAACGATACAAGGATTATGGCTATATATTTAAATGTTCTTACTGGCTTCACGTTTTCTTTCTAATGCTGATTTTTTCTTGTAAAAGTGTACAGTCTTTTCCAGTTCTTCAAGATTCGTACACATTATCTTTCCTTCTTCAAGCTTAATGTGTTTGTCTTCAAGTAGTTCAACGATAAGTGCTTCACCTTTTTCAGGAGGAAGCCCCACCATGTTGATGAGCTCCTTGGCCCCAAAATCAAATGTATGGGTTTCCTTTGGGGATATCCTTATTTTCTGCTTATCAATTTGTATAAGCAGCATGTCGTATATACGACCTATGGGATCCCTTACTAACAGGTTAGCAAGTTGCCTGTATGCTGTCCAGATTCTTTCGCTGAGAAGTTGAATTAATCTGGAGGCAAGTTGCGGCTGTTGACGCACCATTGTTTCAAAGTTAGACTTGTTGATTGCCAGGAGGGAGGTTTCACCGAAGGTTATGGCTGAAGCACTCCTGGGACGATTCTCAAGTAGTGCCATTTCACCAAAAATATCACCGGGTTTCAGAACCGCAAGAAGCACTTCTTCATCTACGATTTTTGTTATCTTCACTTTACCTGATTGGATGATATACAGTTCATCACCTGGTTCATTCTCGCAAAATATCATATTATTATCTTTGAAAGTGCGATTAAGGTTGTGCTTTTGTGGACTTTCAGGTACTTTCAATGGCGCCTTAAGGGCTTTAAGATTCTGTATGGCATTATCCCTGTTTGGGCCATTAGGACAATACTGGATATATCGTTGAAACGCGTATGTCGCGTGATTAAACTGCTTTTTCTTCAAATAGTATTCCCCGATTTTATAGAGATGTTCAGGGTCTTCCTCTACAACATTTGAGAATGTTAACCTGGTAATTGCCTGGTCAAATTCTCTCAGCTTTTTGCTGAAGAAACGGATTATCTTCATTGCAACAGCGGGGTTTTTCTGAATCAATATACCGAATTGCTCTCTGTCAACAGATATCAGTGAGACATTGGTTATGGCGATTGCGCTTTCAATTCGCGCGTGAGCGCTCATGCAGGAAATCACCCCGAAAAAATCTCCCGGTCCAAGAATAACGTTTGGATCTTCGCCAATAACCGGGTTCTCCCTGGCAATCTTGACATTACCATTTCGAATTATAAAAAAATTATCAGCGTTCCTCTTCCCTTCAACTGTTATAAAGGAATTAGAGAGATAGTTCATTACCTTGAATTGTTCAGAAACCATTGTTCACCTTTAAAGGATTACAATCCTTAAATACTCCATCAATACTACATTAATATTGATCCTGTCTTTTTAAGGGTCGGATATATTACCATTATTTTCAAGAACTTTCTAATCCTGAATAGATATTATTTATATTGATTTTCAGCAGTTCTAATTCGTGAAATTAAACTTTTAAGTTTTGAAGTCTTTCCAGTCGAAGATTTTGCACCTGCTTTGCAAGTGAAATATCAGAGGGCTTATAGTATTTTGCCTTTTCGTACGCGGATATAGCGGCACGGGTGTTGCCAAGTTTTTCAAATGTTTTACCACGATGAGAATGAAATATGCTTTGTCTGTTCAGTAATGCGCTGAAGGCAACCCGTGGATTCTCAGGAAGCCGTGGTAAGCGAACCTGTGTTTGAAAACGTTTCATGGGAGCAAGGGGTGTCTTGTTTACAGTAGCCCTGAAAGAAGACAGGCTTCTTTTTGGAAAAGGTGATATCCCATATAAACCCATGGTTTTCATAATAACATATTATCTCTTATTATTAAATGCTGTATACAATTTATTCAATTATTTTCTCATAGTCAAGCTTAATTCCGCCTTGCAAGCAGGCATAGCAAAAATGACTATTGTACATGGAAATTCATTCCGATCATGGTAATGGTCAATGATTTTCACATAAGGAGTTTTTAAATGGAAATATTAATGAATGAAGCGGTTATTCCAGTAATTAATTCCAGCCAGATTGATGTAGATCGGATTAAAGCGCTTGTTTCGATAAAGGAGATGATAGACAGGTTGGCTGCGGCAGATTATCTACACCCGGAAGATATCAACAGGCTGGAAAGAAAGTATGGCACGAAACCCACAGTATGTACATGGGGTGATTATTTCCAGGCTGAACTGGCAACACAGTTTTCCGGAAGTTCTGACAAAGAATTTTATCGGGCTGTTGACACACTTCGCTTTGATATTATTTCAAGTATTATGATTTTCAGCAATAAAGATGTAACTTTCATGAACTGGGTTGATGAAAGGTTTCAGGAGGTAAAAGATGTCAGGGGAGATGAAACAGGCAAAATGACCAATGATGAAAAAGAAATTTATCACCTGAAAATATTGATGGATTACTATACATCAATGCAACTGAAAGATGCTCTTAGTGATGCTGATACAAAATGGTTTACAATGTATAGTGAAGCCCGGGCAGTCTAGTCAGATGTAAGATATTTTTCCAGGTATTCGATGAGGTCGTTGGTATTTTTGCGAATCATTGACTTGAATTCGGGAGGAATATTCTGATTCATCACAACCTTGTAGTAGTTTATCGCGTCACGAACATGTCGTTTCTTAATATATTCTTCAGCTTTTTCCAGCATTGGCTTAAACTTGTAAAACGAGTATTCAAGAATGTTTTTCTCTTTTGACAGGCTGAATTCATCCGGCAATTTCGAAAAATCATATGTAACTTTCAAAATGGGAAGTTCTTTCTTTTTGCGCTTGTTGTGTTGAAGGAATTTTTCATAGAACTTTTCCTCTTCCCTTTGTTTTGATTCCTGCTCCCTGTCAGTTACACTGTATTCAAGATCTGTTTCATCATGATGATCGCCCAGAATTTCGATCTCATCTCTTTTACCTCGTTGCTTACTGTCTTCTTCAAGTATTTTCTCGAATATATCCTGATCTGTTAGATGTTCAGTGCTGTCAGTGTCTTTCAGATAATCACTGAGAAGTTCCCAGTCATCTGACTGATCCTCAACTTCTTTTTTTTCTACGGTTTCTTTCCTGGTATCTTCAGTTGTACTTCCCGCTGCTGCTTGTGTGCCAGGCTGGCCAGGGGGAGCTTTCATTCTTGTTGGTTCAGGTGCTTTCAGGTTGGGTATTCTCTCAAGAATTTCAAGTATGGGACCGGGGTCTATGGTCACAGGTAATTGTCCCTCATATTTTACACGTGATATCTCGGGCTTTCTGTCAGTCTCAGTAATAGCACCATGAACTCTCCGAAGTTCTTCAATTTCCTGCTGCGTTTTCCTCTTCTCTTCATTAAGTTCAGTTACACTGCCGCGCAGGCCATCCACTTCTGATCGCAACAGTGAAAATTCTTCATTATCCCTGCCTGAAAAAACTTTATCTTTCTGATAAATTTCCCGTGCCACTTCTTCAGCAATCTTCTTTACATCAAGTTGGGGTTGGGACGGCGAAGACAAACCAATCTGAATTTTATCTGGTATGGAAAAAGGGCCATCCATTGAAAATCTGATTTCACTGGGTTTTCTGGAGGGAAACGATTCTTCCTGTCTGGCCCGTTGCTCTTGTTTTGCTTCCTGATGTTTTTTGTAATTTTTGAGATAGTTAATATTTGCTTCAATCTTTTCGTTTGTTTCGGCATCATTAATGCGGGCGTTCACTCCCTCGTATAAAGAAGTTGCGGTATTGAAATCTCCTTTTTTCGCGTATATTTCCGCGTTCAGCAGTGTTCTCCTGTAAATCCTAAATCGTGAATATTCAGGAATGATTTCATCAACCTGGAATGGCAGGGCGAAATCTTCTTCAACCTGTGGGAGTTCATCACTTACGTCAGTTTTACGGCGGGCTCTTTCCCTGTCGTCTGGAAACTTCTCCTCGATTTCAGCGTCAGCGGCCCTTCGCCTGTATATTTTTTCCGGGGCATCGTCTTTGTCGGAATAGCCGTTTCTGGATCTTTCAGGTGTTAATAATGCCCACAAAAAGATGGCAACGATAATGATAAGTGATGATATGAGGATTATATTCATTCTTGTAACCGTATATTCAGGTGTTGGTACCTACTTATACTATCGACATTATTTAGTGGATATCAGCACCCTTGATGATAGTTTTTTTACCCTTATTTCGTTCTCTTCAATCAATGAAGCATCTGTTTCATCCAGTATATCATAGGGAGATTCCCTGGATGTGTCAATAATATCTATCCATTTGCTGCCATTAAAAGGGCGGGGGAGCTGAAATGTCAGTGTATACAGGGAAGCATTAAATACCATGTATATGTCACGGTCAGTCCGTTCGTGGGTAAGCCTGGTGTAGCTTCCATTGAGCTGTAAAGCTATGGAATGACTGTGGTCATTCCAATCCGGTTTGCCGGGTTGTATCCCATGCCACTGGCAATCGGGGGCGTTAAAACCGGTTGCCGTTTCACCGGTGGCAAAACGTTCCTGTCGCAAAACGGGATGTTGTTTTCGGAAAAGTATAAGCTTTTTAATAAAACGTACAATATCAAAATGGGTGTCCATAAGTTCCCAGTTCAGCCATGATATCTCGTTGTCCTGGCAATAGGCGTTATTGTTTCCCTGTTGTGTGCGCCTGAACTCATCGCCGGCAAGGATCATCGGTACACCCTGCGACATGAAGAGAGTGGTCATAAAATTCTTAATCTGCCTGTTCCTCAATGAATGGATAAGAGGGGTGGCATCATTTCCTTCGATACCAAGATTGAAACTTAAATTATTGTTCTCACCATCCCTGTTGTGCTCTCCATTGGCTATATTATGCTTGGTAGTATACGACACAAGGTCGTTCATGGTAAATCCGTCGTGACATGTAATGAAATTAATACTATTGAGAGGATTTTTATTCAGGCTGCCATAAAGATCATAACTTCCCGTTAATCGCGTGGCGAAATTTCTTACCGTACCGGTATCTCTTCTCCAGAAACTGCGTACGTCATCCCGGTACACACCGTTCCATTCGGCCCACCTGCCGGGGAACGCGCCCACCTGGTATGCTCCTCCCGCGTCCCAGGCTTCCGCGATTATCTTAGTATTTCGAAGGATGGGATCTTCAGATATTCGTTCAAGGAGTGGGGGGTTGCTGAGTATATTACCTTTCTGGTCTCTACCCAGTATGGAAGCAAGATCGAATCGAAAACCATCCACATGCATTTCAACCACCCAATACCTGAGGCAGTCCAGGATATAATCACGTACCAGGGGATGGTTACAATTCAGGGTATTGCCGCATCCAGAGAAGTTGTGATAAAATCTTTTATCGTTCTTGAGAATATAATATATTGAGTTGTCAATACCGCGGAAATTGATAGTGGGACCAAGATGATCACCTTCAGCGGTATGGTTGAAAACTATATCGAGGATAACTTCGATTCCTGAGTTATGAAACTGTTTTACCATATCTCTGAACTCGGTTACCTGTTCACCCATTTTACCAGAATAGGAATATTTTGCTTTTGGCGCGAAAAAGGAAATGGTGCTGTATCCCCAGAAATTTTTAAGCTTTTCACCGGTAAGAGGATTGACGTTTACGTTCTCGTATTCATCAAATTCCTGAACAGGCATAAGTTCAACAGCGGTGATTCCAAGTTCTTTCAGGTAGGGAATCTTTTCAGCAAGTCCCCTGTAGGTTCCGGGTGCGGTAGTGCCTGATGTCGGACTAAAAGTAAACCCCTTGACATGCAGTTCATAAATTATTGTTTCATCCATGGGTATGGTAAGGGGACGGGTAGAGCTGTCATTGTCCGTATGCAATCCGGTAACGATGCATTTGGGTGAATGCTGTACATTGTCGGTTCTGGAAAATGAAAGATCCTCGTTTTCAGAACGTGGATCGTATCCGACTGCCAAGGTGAAATCCCAGGTGTGATTACCACTTACCGCTTTCGCGTATGGATCGAGAACCATCTTATTGGGATTAAACCTGTGTCCGTGTACCGGCTCATACGGGCCATCAATTCTATATCCATATAGTTGACCTTCTTTTATATCAGAGATCCATATATGCCACATATCACCGGTACGGTTGATAGCAGGGTCAAGAACATATTCCATGTAAGCGGTATCATCTTCCGAGTTTTCGAATAGAAGAAGTGTAACCCCTGTAGCATGACGACTGAGTATTGAGAACTGTGCCCCGTCACTATCCAGCTTTGCACCAGAAGGGACAGGAAGACCGGGTTTGGAAATGTGTAATTGAGAGTTTCGCAAAATAACAATCCTGTTCGTTGTAATTTTTTTTATTGCTATATTGTACCAGCAATTAGATAATATACATGAGATCGAAATTATTTCAACATAATATTCGCGTGGGGATATTATAAATACCAATTGTAACAACTCTGCTATGACTAAAAATATCGATCATTTGCTTCATAATGGAAAGGAAATGGATCATCTCCCCCCGCCTTCGGCGGGGGGAGATGCTGAATTATTATTCAATTTATATTTATTTCATCTAAATATTATCTTTATTAAAACTTCATATCCCCGTTATATCTGGGGTTCTAACGTGTTTTTTATTTGCTTGTAATCTCGGAGATCCTATAATGTTGTTTAAAAGACATAAAAGTGTTATCTATGACCTGATGTTGCATCGTGCTTTCCTGGCAGTAGCCTTTGCCAGTGTTATGATACTTTTTCTCATAATGATTTTCCTTTTCAAGGAAGGAATACCAGTATTTGAGATGGTTACAGTTGGTGATTTTCTCCTTGGAACAGAGTGGTACCCTACCAGCGAACCCGAACGCTTTGGCGCATTTCCCCTTATCATTGCATCGTTGTTCGTTACATTGATAGCATGCCTGGTGGCAATTCCTCTCAGCCTTTCTATAGCCATATACCTGTCTGAACTGGCACAACCTGTATTGCGTGAGATAATAAAGCCAACCATAGAGATAATCGCATCCATCCCATCGGTTGTTATAGGTTTTTTCGGGATGGTGGTCGTTGCGCCTTTTTTGCAAAACCAGTTCAACCTGGATACTGGTTTAAACGCTTTCAACGCGTCCATTATGCTGGCTTTCATGGCAATACCTACTATTGCAAGTATATCAGAAGATGCTATTTCTTCAGTACCCATGGAGCTGAAAGAGGCTTCATACGCGCTGGGGGCAAACAGGTGGCAAACCATTTTCCATATAACACTTCCCGCGTCACTTTCAGGTATATGGACAGCAATTATTCTTGGTATTTCACGGGTTATAGGTGAAACGATGGTTGTTCTCATGGTTGCCGGTGGCGCCACAACTTTACCCACAGCAATTTTCGATCCGGTGAGACCCCTGACGGCGAATATCGCCGCGGAAATGGCCGAAGCACCTTATCAAAGTGACCATTATCACGCACTTTTTGCGATTGGTATTATACTGTTTGTTATTACATTCATATTCAATATCCTTGCGGATTACCTTTCAAATAAGTATAAGTTTAAGGAAAATTGAAACTGGTAATATAACTTATATAAAATTTTCTGGAGATTGTGTTTATATGAAGAATCAGGCTGTAATTATAGAAAAAACCATGTTTGTTTTATTGAGATTGCTTTCGTTTGCCGTGTTAGGCTTTCTGATTTTGATACTTGGATTCATATTTTACAAGGGAGCTTCAGCCATTTCATGGGAATTCCTGACGGAAATGCCTCGTAATGAGATGCGTTCCGGCGGAATCTTTCCAGCTATTGTCGGTACGTTTTACCTGATGCTTGGTTCAGCAATAATCTCGATTCCGATTGGTATAATAACGGCTATTTACCTTAATGAATACGCAAATAATCCAAGAGTTGTTAAGATAATTCGTCTCGGTATAAATAACCTGGCGGGTGTGCCGTCAGTTGTGTTTGGCTTATTTGGACTAAGCCTTTTCGTAGTATTTATGGATTTCGGTTCTTCTATAATTGCAGGTTCACTTACCCTTGGGGTTTTGAACCTGCCGGTGATAATCAGGTCTACAGAAGAAGCATTGATGACGGTACCTGGTACATTCCGGGAGGCGTCACTGTCCCTGGGAGCTACCAGGTGGCAGACAATATACAAGATCGTTCTTCCCAATTCGCTTCCAGGAATCTTAACCGGTATTATGCTTACACTGGGGCGGGCAGCCGGCGAAACAGCTCCTATCATGTTTACTGTGGCAACATATTATACACCGGATTTACCTTCTTCAATATTCCACGAGGTTATGGCCCTGCCATATCACATATATGTTTTGGCAACAGCCGGTACCTATATACAGGAAACCCGGCACATCCAGTATGGGACGGTGATAGTTCTTATCATGCTGGTACTGTTGTTAAATCTTACCGGTGTAATCTTAAGGTACAGGTTTCGAAAGCGGTTCACCTCGTGATGTATTTTCCGGTTAAAGAATTATTGAAATGTCAATCACTTGTTTTCATCGCGAATGTTGAATGAGGTATGGTAATGGTAAAGGTTGTACCCATGCCGATTTCAGATTCAACGGTAACTTCCCACTTCAGCAATTCAGCAGCATGTTTCACTATAGAAAGCCCAAGCCCCGTGCCGCCGCTGTTTCTTGACCGGCTTTTGTCAACCCTGTAGAAACGTTCGAATATCCTGCCGATGGATTCAGGAGGGATACCCACTCCGGTATCGCTTATCGAGATATGTAGATTATTTTCATTCTCTTCAGAAGAAATAATTATTTCACCATTTTCTATGTTATAATTTAACGCATTATCAATCAGGTTGAAAAATATTTCTTCGCACAGGAATTTAGTAGCTTCAACCTCGGGGAGAGGGGTATTATAATTCCTGCGGACGTGGATGTTCTTCGCAGACGATTTTGGAGAAAGGATATTTATACAATTGAGAATTACTTCATCGATCTTTACTTTTTCGAGCTGAAAGTATGGTGTGGTCTCAAGCATGTTTAGTTTCAGCATGTCATTGATGATGTAATTCTGTCTTTCAAGATTGGTAAGAGCATTATGGATAAAATCACTGCACATTTCCTTATTGCCAAGATTTTCCCGTATTGTTTCAAGATAGCCTTTTTGAATGGCAATGGGAGTTTTTAATTCATGTGACAGGTTGCCAACTAGTTCTGTCTTAAGAGTTTCAATTTTTTTTCGTTCGGTTATATCGTGAATTACAAGCAGTACTCCCTGTGAAAATCCGTTATTATCTTGATAGATTTCTTCATTGATGGGTGTAATGTATACTTCGTAGCTGGAATTGTTAATATCCTCTTCGAAGAAAGTGCCCGACTCATTATTAAGTATATAGTCAATTTTCGCGTTTAGAGAACTGTTGCGGATAATAGTAAAATACACACGGTCCTCAACGGGCTGTCCCATTCCCCAGAGCTTCTTAAAGGCGTCATTTGCGATAACTATTCTTTTATCATTATGAATTACCGCGATAGCATCCTGATTGTTCTCAATAACAGTTTTTAACTTGTTCTGCTCAATCAGCATGTTGTTAATTTCCATCTGCAGGTTATCAGCCAGCTTGTTCAATGCTCTCTGGAGACTGCCAATCTCATCATCATTATAATCTTTTATTCGCGATGAGAAATCACCATTTGAAAAATTATCGGCAAAATCGATTGCCATTGATATGGGACGGGTAATAAACCGGGAGATAAAAATGTTGATAATCAGGGCAATGGCAAGTAGAATTGCACCTGTAATAATAATAGTTCTTTGTGTCTTGGAAACAGACGCGTCAATTTCGTAAAGGGGTTTGGCTAAACGAATAATGACATCCTTATGTCTTTCGGCATAATACAGCATGTGCGTACGTAGTGTATTGCTGTATCGTATGCTGTCCCCTTTACCTTCATCAATCGCTTTCATGATCTCTACCCGGTATCGATGATTATCCATTCGATCGGGTTCGGCAGATGTATCAGCATATACATCACCATTCATGTTTACCAGTGTAATTCTAAGATTGACGAGGTCAGCAAGACTTTGTACCCTGGTCTCAAAATCTTTTGAATGGAACTGGCGAACAGAATTATTGTCAGAAATATCACGAATGATAAAATCAATTTTCTCAGCCATTTCACGCTCAAGTATATCGAGATTGATGTCCCGTATAAGATTGCTGAAGTAGATTAAGAAAAACGTGGTGAGGATAAGGATGAGAAAAGAATAGAATATTATAATCCTGGAGCTGATTTTTTTAAACATGGCAGGTAATCCATCCGGCTATTCTTTAAATCCATAGCCGATTCCGGAAAATGTTTTAATTAGATTTTTATAATTTCCCATTTTTTTTCTAAGATTCATTATGTGCACATCTATTGTCCGGTCAATTACAAATACATCATCACCCCTGATACTGTCAATTATGTTGTCACGTGTAAATATTTTTCCCGGGTATTTCAGAAAAAGCTGTAGTATCAGGAACTCTGTTTTTGTTAAATTGATGTCCTTCCCGTCAATCAGCACCTGGTATTTATCGGGATATAATTCAAGTCCATTATATGCCAGCTTATTACCCTGGTCTGTTCCTGGTTCGGAAAAACTTTCTGTTCGTCTCAGTAATGCCTTGACCCTTGACGTTAATTCTTTAATACCAAAGGGTTTAGTAATATAATCATCACCGCCAAGTTCAAGGCCCAGCACCTTGTCAAATTCTTCACTCTTTGCGGACAGAAATATGATGGGTATTGTACTATATTCATCACGGGAGCGAAGATGTTTACAGAAATCATATCCATCCATTCCGTCCATCATAATATCGAGAATAATCAGGTGAGGGGTTATTTTTTTCAGACCTTCCAGTGCCTTTTCGGCTGAAGAGAATGAATTAACATTGTATCCGTTATTACGGAGATTTACTTCAAGTATATTCTGTATGTCTTTTTCATCATCGATAACAAAGATGGTTTTGCTCATGTTGTTCTTTACTCCTGGTGACGAATATCTTCACCTTCAATATAATAGATGGCTCTTTCGGCAAGATTCGTCGCGTGGTCACCAATCCGTTCAAGAGCCTTGGAAACTGATATAAGCCCAAGGGCCTGTGATATGGTGGATGGATTCTCAGCCATGAATGAGAACAGTTCCCTGTAAACCTGCATGTTCAAATCGTCAATCTGTTTATCCAGTTCTATACAATCGCGTGCAAGGTCCGCGTTCCTTTCAGTGAAAGAGTGAAATGCCAGCTTAATCATGCTGATAGCCATCTCTGACATGCGTGGAATATCAACCAGGGGTTTTAACGGAGATCGGCCATCAAGCCGAATAGTCTCTTTTGCAATACTGGTTGAAAGGTCACCGATTCTTTCAAGGTCTGTATTGGCTTTCAGTATGGCAAGCACCAGTCGTAAATCAGCTGCTGCCGGTTGCTTGGTGACAAGTACCCGTATGCAGTCTTCATCAATGCTGATTTCAAGCTGGTCAAGTTTCGTATCTTTTTGTATGACGGATTCAGCCAGTGCCGTGTCCACGTTTTTAAGTGACGTTACAGCATTTTGTATGGACTCAATGGCCAGATCTGCCATTTGGAAAATCTTCTGTGATATGTTTTCCAGTTCCTGTTGAAGATGCGTTGTCATATAAATGCTCCTTACCCAAATTTACCAGTTATATAGTTTTCAGTCATCTCTTTTTCAGGGTTTGTAAATATTGTGTCAGTTTTATTGACTTCGATCAGCTTACCCATGTAGAAAAAAGCGGTATAATCACTTACCCTGGCTGCCTGCTGCATGTTATGTGTTACAATGACAATAGTAAACTGGGTCTTAAGATTTTGTATCAATTCTTCAATTTTCTGGGTTGAGAGTGGATCCAGGGCTGATGCCGGTTCATCCATCAGGATGATGTCGGGCTGTATTGCGATAGTGCGGGCGATGCAAAGGCGTTGCTGCTGCCCGCCAGATAAGCTCATGGCTGAATCGTTAAGACGGTCCTTTACCTCGTTCCACAGGGCAGTCTTTTTGAGAGATTCCTCCACAATCCTTTCGATGCTGTACTTGTCCTTTATACCGTTTATTTTCAACCCATACGCGATATTCTCGAATATAGTCTTTGGAAATGGATTGGATTTTTGAAACACCATACCCACGCGACGACGAAGATTTGTGACATCAAATTTTTGGTCATATATGTCTTCATCATCGACATTGATTATTCCTTCTACACGGGTAAAAGGAATTATGTCATTCATGCGGTTGATACACCTTAAAAATGTTGATTTACCACACCCTGATGGTCCTATCAGCGCCATAACACTGTTTGTATGAACCTTCAGGTTTATGTCAACCAGGGCAGGGGTATCTCCATAATAAAATGAGAGATCTTCAACTGTTATTTTATCATCCATATCTAACCCGTAATGGTTTGTAAAAGTATATGCCTGTGTTGAACAGGATACGCATATTCATCCTGATTGTGTAAACTTTTTGTATATTTTACCATTCAATAAGTTTACATACGGTAACCAGGTGGCATTTTGCTAAATGCAAAAAAACAATTCTCGATAAAAATCAAGATATAATAAGTATATTGTAAAGATGTTATAAAGTAATGAATTATAAACGCATTACCTTCTTTTTTCGTAACTACTCAGCTATGACTAAAACTTCATAATGAAAAGGAATTTGAGCATCTCCCCCCGCCTTCGGCGGGGGAAGATGCAGGATTATTATTCATTTTAGCATAATTTGTAATTATTCAGCATGACAGCTGAGTAGTTACCTTTTTTCAAATGAATCATGAAATATCTTCAGCAATGATGCGGTTTGTTCGGCAATTTTTTGCATATTACCCAGGATTCCGTAAAAAAGAATGCTGAGTCTGGTTTTTGATGTTTCATCCTGTATACGTTCTATCTGGTTTCTGTCAAATTGCTGGATTTTGCTTTTTAGAGTATCCAGGTCATCCTGGAGAGTAGTTGTCTCCATTGAGTGTTCCTGAAGTAATATATCAGATATGGAATTCAGCATGCCGGATAAAATATTCTCTACTTCACGGATTTCGTGAACCTGTACATCAAGAAGACCTTTGTGGTGATTGCTTATGTGTAAATAAGAACGCATAACAATGTCCCGGTGGCTTTCAGCAATTTCCTGCAGGGCACTTATGGTTTTCGAATACTCCCGGGTTAAATGCAATTCATCCTTCTGGAGAATCCTGAGGGTTTTAAATATATTCGCGATTATAATATTTGCCCAGAGTTGAATTTTCCTTGTGTCCCGCCGTGAATCTTTTAATTGGAACCTGTTTTCGGAAACCAGCGCGTGTATACATTTATGGATACTCTTGTTGACTTCACGTAACAATATACTGGTGTGTTCAAACGTATTCTGAATGGCATATTCACTGTCTGTAACTTTTTTCAGGTTAAAAACATCGATCTCTTCTTTCTCATTATGCCTTGATTTATGGAGATGATGATTACGCCATATTAAATATAAGGTCAATCCAATAATAGCAACCAAACCCGGCGCTTTGAAGTAGTATATAATGAAAGCGAAGATGAGAGATACGGTGAAGGCGCTAAAGGCGGTAAAAAACCATCCACCAATTACCGCGAATACACCCGCTACCCGGTAGACGGCGCTCTCGCGGCCCCATGCCTTGTCTGAAAGTGATGTACCCATTGCCACCATAAATGTCACATAGGTGGTTGACAGGGGGAGTTTCATGGAAGTGGCAAAAGAGACTACCGCGCTTGCAACCATCAGGTTGACAGAGGCCCGCAACAGGTCAAACTGGGGTTTCTTATCCGCCTGTGTTAGTTGGGTATCAACTGAATTAAACCTGCCAGCAATAGCTGAACTGATTTTTTCTGGTATGAGTATATTTATTCCCCCGAAAATAAATGAAAACATGCGAACCGTTGCCCGCGAAAGGGGGGTAGAGCCGAACCGTTCATATCCTTCATCCTGCCTTCCAAGGCTTACCTCGGTTTCGGTCACTGTCCTGGCTTTTCTTGAAAGCCACAGGGTAATTACCATTATAATACCGGCTATTAGCAGAAGCCAGGTTCTCGTTTTCATAGGTTGCTGAAGAGCTTCCATCATGACAGTCAGGGGGTTCGCCGATGTGTGAGCGATAGTATACGCGTTTAAACCGGCAACCGGGACACCAATGAAGTTTACAAGGTCATTAGACGCGAAAGCCATGGCAAGGGCGAATGTACCGGCAAGTACCACTATTTTTAGTATGTTTATCCTTGTTGCCCAGAGTATCAATTGAAAGAATACAAAAGAAACAATAAATGTGGACCCGGTGATAATGAGGGTATGTGTTTTAATCCAGGTTACATTATCTTCTGATAAAAACGAAGCACCCTTTGCTCCCTTGACGATAATAAAATATATAATCATGGTGAGGGCTATCCCCCCCCACGCGGCTCCATAGCGTTTCAACCTTGCCTGGTAGTTAAAGGTAAAGATGAGTCTTGAAACAAACTGGGCGAACGCCCCGCATATAAAGGCGATTACCACCGAAAGTAATATACCTGAAATAATAGCAAGTGCCTTGCTCGAATTGATATAGTCACCAAGGTTGGCAAGGTTACCGGTTGTAGTGTGTAACTTGATAATGGAGACGGCTACAGCAGCACCAAGCAGTTCGAAAACTATTGAAACCGTTGTTGAGGTGGGAAGTCCGAATGTATTGAAAAGATCAAGAAGTAAAATATCTGTCAGCATAACAGCCAGGAATATTATCATGAGCTCGGGCATCATGAACATTTTTGGATGGAAGATGCCTTTCCTGGCAACCTCCATCATTCCGCTTGAAAAGGTAACCCCCGCCAGTATTCCCAGGCTGGCAATAATCATGATAACATAACGTGGCGCCACACGTGAACCAATGGATGAATTAAGAAAGTTTACGGCATCATTGCTGACCCCAACCATCAGGTCTGTTACCGCAAGGATAACAAGTAAAACCACGGCCACAAAAAAAATATCCATACAACCTCGAAATTTTTATTTTTTATTTATATTATATTGATCTATCATTGAATAATAGTATTATTAAAGAAATACTATTATTAATCAAGCATCTTTATCAGAACTTGAATGTTAATAAATTGTTAAGTAAATATGAAGATAATGTAAATATAATGTTAAGAAAAGCGGCACCGTGTTTTTCATATAATATTAAGCATTTCTTAATATTATATTTACATGGAGCAATTAATAAGTATCAGGATAAGTTTTTTTAATTTTAAAGAAGTTAATATAATTCAAGGAGGCACATCTCGATATGAGAAAAAGTATTTTCAAAACAATCATTGTTCTAATTGCGGCTATGGCAATAAGCTTTATGTTTTCAGGTTGTTCAAAGGATGCAAGCAGCAAGATTACGGTAAAGGGATCAACTACCGTTCTTCCAATTACCCAGAAGGCTGCGGAAGATTTCTATGACAAGCACAAGATTGGAGTATCAATATCCGGCAGCGGGTCTGGAAACGGTATCAAGGCACTTCTGGACAAAAGTACAGATATCGCCATGGCGTCAAGGGCGATGAAGGACAAGGAACTTAAAGCTGCAAAAGAAAAAGGGATAAAGACCAAAGAAATAACGGTAGCCCTTGATATGATCGTTCCGGTTGTACATCCTGACAACCCGGTTAAAAAACTCAGCATGGACCAGTTGAAGGCCATCTATGACGGTTCCATTTCAAACTGGAAAAAAGTTGGCGGTAAAGACGAGAAGATCGTTGTTATCTCCAGGGATACAAGTTCAGGCACCTATGAAGTATGGGGCAAGCTTGTATTGAAGAAGGCCGATGTTCGAAACGACGCGCTTCTGCAGGCTTCAAACGGTGCTGTTGCGTCCGCGGTAACAAAAAACCCCAAGGCCATCGGTTACGTGGGATTCGGGTATCTTGACGACAGCCTTCAGGCAATCAATGTAAATGGTGTAAAAGCCACTATAAAGAGTGGCAAGTCAGGTAAATACCCAATTTCCAGGGCTCTGTACCTGTACGTAGACGAAGAAAACCTTTCTGCTGATGCACAGAAATTCATTGACTACCTTCTTTCCGATGAAGGACAGAAGATTGTGAAAGAGATCGGTTTTCTGCCTCTTTAATCAGAACACAGTATCATGTTTTTGGAAGGATCCCCTGATACCAGGGGATTCTTTGTATTATCAGGGATAATTCTTTACTACCTGCAAACGCTTTCATCTTGACATGACATCGAAAGCGAATAATAATTGATAATTCGCAAAGTAAATAAAAGGAAACGTGGATGAAAAACAAACTGTGTATATTGCTATTCGTTTCTGCATTGATAATAATTGCAACTGCGGGTTGTGCTAAGAAAAGTACCGAGCCGGTGGTCATACATGGATCCACAACTATAGAACCGGTACTGGTAACACTGGCGGATGCCTTTAAGCAAAGTCATGGTATTTCTTTTCAGATCGAGGCAAATGGCTCACAAAAGGGGATTCAAGACCTTATTGATGGGAAATGCCAGATTGCAGACTCATCATACCGTATAACCAGTAAACAAAGACAGGCCGCAGAAAAAGAGGGTGTGCGAATCAGGGAGTTTCACCTGGCATATGATATTATTGTTCCTATAGTGCATCCGGCTAATCCCACATCATCAATAACCATGGAACAATTACGGGGTATATACACTGGAAGGATATCAACCTGGAAGCATTCAGGATGGAATGATGTGCCAATAAGAGTGGTAAGCAGGGATGAAAACTCCGGTACATTTCATGAATGGAAGAAAAAGGTATTGCGGGGAGGGGCGACCCCCTCTCAATCGATGATAATCAGATCATCAAATTCTTCTGTTCTTGCGTACGTGGCTGAAAACAGGCAGTCTATCGGGTATATCAGCAACGCTTTTGTAAACAACGAGGTAAAACCCCTGGCTGTTAATGGCGTGAAACCGGGAACATCGAATGAAAAAGATACCAGGTATCCCATAAGAAGAAGACTCTATGTGTATGTCGACACAAACAACCTGAGTGTAAATACCAAAAAATTTCTTCTTTACATTCTGAGTGGACAGGGACAGAAAATAATAAAAGAAGAAGGTTTTATCACCGCGGGCAGTCAGTATAAGGATGAAAATAAGATCAAAATGCTATTATCCGGAGAGTGATAATACAATGACAGCACGCAATATCCAGGTTCTTGCCGGTAGTAATGCCATGAAGATAATTCGGGACGAGGGAATTCGGCCTGAAAGAGTAAAGTTTCTTGCCGGGGCAGCCGGTGGACCCAAGTGGATAGTGCTCTATGGCATTGACAGGATACTGCCGGAGATGCTGATTAACGGCAGAAAAGATCCTCTCTATCTTGCCGCGTCTTCTATTGCCTCATGGCGATTTGCCGCATTGGCACAGCAGAACCCGCTTAAAGCACATGATCTTTTCCGGGAGGCGTATTTCTCGCAGAGATATTCCCGTCGTCCCCTACCCGAAGAGGTTACTTCCGAATCCACAATAATTATGAACCGTTATGTTGATGATACGTCAGTACACCATATACTCAATCACCCGGTTATTCGTTTTTCCATGTTTACGGTATTGTCGCGGCACCTGTGTAATTCGGATAACAGGTTCACCCTCGGGTTTGGCATGGCGGCAACCGGTGTTGCCAACCTCGTCAGCAGAAGGCTGATCGGGGGGTTTTTTCAGCGGGCATTGTTTCATGACACCAGATCCGTCCCCCCCCTTGCTGATCTTGGGGGGTTTATTACTCACAGGGTTCCCCTTACCACGGACAATTTCAGGGATGCCATGCTTGCCTCAGGGTCAATTCCAATGGTGATGTCGGGGGTAAAGAATATTCCGGGTGCGCCGAAGGGTACATACCGTGATGGCGGCATTATCGATTATCACATGGATATCAATTTCGGTGATGACGACGGGCTGGTGTTGTTTCCACATTATACGGGCAGGATAATACCTGGCTGGTTTGATAAACCCCTGAAATGGAGAAAACCACGTGCGGGGAATACGAAGAACGTGGTAATGATCGCTCCATCAGATGAATTTGTTTCACGGCTTCCATACGGAAAAATTCCCGATAGAAATGACTTTTACAGGTTTGCCGGTGATGACGAGGGAAGGCTGAAATACTGGAACACGGTAATTGATGAGAGCAGGCGGCTTGGAGATGAATTTCATGAGTCGGTACAAAAGGGAACCATAAAAAATATTGTGAAACCAATGTAATTTATTGTTTACACTTAGATAACATTAAAAATAAAGTGTCAAAGATAACAGTGTGATTTTCTTAGAGATTACTCAAATTTGAGTTATAATTTCAAGAGAATACTTACTGGCACTCTTGGTTTCCACGTGATAGTAAGTATTAGTGGGCACCATATATTTTAATAAAATTTACATGCTCTTCGCCAGGAGGGCTTATTACATGTTGAAGGAGTATGCCATGATTCTTCTTAATCCGAAGAAATACGAATCCATCTTTTCAGACGATGAGTCGCGTGAAATTATGGAAAAGACTATCAAGTTTTTCGAAGACAAGGGTCTCGCCAAGATCAAGGATGACGACCATCATTATGTATGGTATGAAGATTTTCTTAACTTTCAGAAAGAGAACCAGATATTCGCGAAATTGTTTACCCCGAAAGGATATGGGGATGACAACTCACGCTGGGATTCCTGGCGTATCGTAAATTTTGCCGAAATACTGGGATTCTACGGCCTCTGTTACTGGTATACCTTCCAGGTATCCGCGCTTGGCCTTGGCCCCATCTGGATTGGTAAAAACGAAGAAGTAAAGAACAAGGCGGCCCAGTATCTTAAAGACGGGGAAATTTTTGCCTTCGGTCTTTCTGAGAAAGAACACGGGGCAGATATCTATTCTTCAGACATGATGCTGTACCCCCAGGAAGACGGAACCTACAAGGCAAACGGGGACAAGTATTATATTGGGAATGCCAATGAAGCGAAGATGGTATCCACCTTCGGCAAGATGGCTGATTCTGATGATTACGTGTTTTTCGTTGTTGATTCACAGCATGAGAAGTACGAGTGCGTGAAGAACGTCATTAAGAACCAGTCGTACGTTGCTGAATATGCACTGCATGATTATCCGATAACTGAAGCGGATATTACCGACAAGGGACGTGATGCCTGGGACGCGTCGCTTAATACTATCAACGTGTGCAAGTTCAACCTTGGCTGGGGCTCTATCGGTATATGTACCCATGCGTTTTACGAGGCATTGAATCACGCTTCACACAGAAACCTTTTTGGAAACTATGTAACCGACTTCCCCCACATCAAGCAGCTTTTCACCGATGCCTACGCAAGGCTGGTTGCCATGAAGCTATTTGCCATGAGGGCCACTGACTACATGCGCTCGGCAAACGAAAATGACAAGCGATACCTGCTCTACAATCCCATGGTAAAGATGAAGGTAACCACGCAGGGTGAAGAAGTGATCAACAACCTGTGGGACATCATCGCCGCGAAAGGATTCGAGAAGGACATGTATTTTGAGATGGCAGCCCGTGATATCAGGGCCCTGCCCAAGCTTGAAGGAACGGTCCATGTGAATATGGCCCTTATCATCAAGTTTATGGCCAACTATTTCTTTAATCCCGGTGAATTTCCTGAAGTACCGCAGAGAACTGATGCGGCAAATGATGATTTCCTTTTCAACCAGGGGCCAACAAAGGGGCTTGGCAAGATACAGTTTCACGATTATAATATTGCCTACAACAGTGTTGATCTTCCAAATGTGAATGTCTTCAAGGAGCAGATCGAGGTGCTTAAGCAGTTCCTGGCAACCGCTACACCGGATGCCGAGCAGGCCAAGGATCTTGACTTCCTGTTGACTCTTGGTGAACTCTTTACACTTGTTGCTTATGGACAGCTGATTCTTGAAAACAAGAAGATTTACGAAGTGGACGATGATCTTACCGATCAGATCTTCGATTTCATGGTAAGGGATTTCTCAAAGTACGCGCTGCAGATTTACTCAAAAACAAGCAGTACCGATAAGCAGCAGGAACTCTGCCAGCAGATGATAAAAAAACCCGCAGTTGATAAGGATCGATTTGAAAGAGTACTGGAAAAACACGTGTACGCGTTGAAAGACCAGTATTTTATGAACGAGTAAAAATATACAGAAAGAAGTGATCGAGGAAACGGGTCTTCCATGCGGAGGCCCGTTTTTTGTGTACCCCGTGTCCCCGTGAGAAACCCCTGTTGAGCATAATGCCATCAAAGAGCTGCAATATTAACTTCAGCAAGTGTAAAAAAAGTAATTTACATGACGTGTTTGCTGGTCTACTCTATCTCATGGTAAAAAGGGGTTTAGTATGATCAAACCGGTAACACGAAAATTCAAAATGGAAGAAGTGGATGACGATGCCGAAACCGTTGAGTACTGGCTGAGCAGAAGTTCGGCAGAGAGAATGGAGGCCATGGGGTACCTGCATAGGCAAATGCTGATAATCCAGGGCTATAAAGAAATACCGCGTATACAAAAAACTACCCGAAAAATTAAGAATATCAAATGAACCTGCATGAAGATTATGTAGACTTTATCAAGAACCTCTTAGATAATCAGGTTGAATTTGTCATTGTTGGAGCCCATGCAATGGGATTCTATGGTATGCCCAGGGCTACCGGGGACATTGATATCTGGATACAAAAATCAGAAAGAAATGCCGGCAGGGTACTTAAGGCAATAGAAGATTTTTTTGGAACAACAATGGGGTATACCATAGAAGACTTTATGGATGATGATACCATACAGTTTGGTGTTCAGCCCATAAGAATTGATATACTGAAAAAGCTTACAGGAGTATCAAATACCGAGATCTGGGAAACGCGGGTGAAAGGTACATTCGCGGATTGTGATGTCAATTTTATAAACAGGGACCTTTTTATAAAAAACAAAAAAAACACCGGTAGAAAAAAAGACCTGCTTGATGTTGAGATACTGCTGGATATTGACAACATGAATAATGGGAAAGTTACATAACCATGTAACATCATACACAATACTACAAGATTTCAGCTTGACATGAAACCCACCGTATAGAGAATTACTAACCTGTAAACAGCCGCACAATCTCTTCGCGTCCCCTGCGGGTTTCGCGTGAGATCCCGTTTGTTGCGTATATCAAAGAACGAATTACATGATCAAGAAGGAATAATGTTATGAGAATGTCCAGGTACCTTGTACCCACGTTAAAAGAAACACCCTCCGACGCGGTGGTGGTCAGCCACCGGCTGATGCTTCGTGCGGGTCTTATTCGAAAAGAGGCTGCCGGCATGTATGCCTACCTGCCGCTGGGACTCAGGGTACTACAAAAGATAACCGGTATTGTGCGGTACGAGATGAACCGCGCGGGGGCACTCGAGTTTCTTATGCCCGAACTTACCTTTGCCGACCTGTGGAAGGAATCCGGACGATGGGACACCATGGGACCCGAGATGTTTCGCATAAAGGACCGCAACAACATGGAATACGCCCTTGCGCCAACCCACGAGGAAGCCTTTACCTCGGTGGTGCGGTCTATCATCTCTTCATACAAGGATCTTCCACTGAACGTCTACCAGGTGAACACAAAGTTTCGCGACGAGATTCGGCCAAGGTTTGGCGTGATACGCAGCAAGGAGTTCATCATGAAGGATGCTTACTCCTTTGACATGGATGAAAAGGGACTTGAAGAATCATACCAGGCCATGCGGGTGGCATATCGCAACGTGTTTAACAGGTGCGGCCTTGAGACCATTCCGGTAGAGGCTGACACGGGTGCCATGGGGGGGAGTGACTCAGAGGAGTTCATGGTGGCCTCCGAGGTTGGCGAAGAGCTGTTGCTTATATGCAAATCGTGCGGCTACAGGGCAAACCAGGAAAGGGCCGGGTTCAAGGCAGCCGATATCGCCGACGATCAGCAACCAGAAGATATGAAACCGGTTAATACACCCGATGTGAAAACCATTGATGACCTGGTTCAGTTTTTTGATATCGATGCCCATAAGTTCATGAAAAGTATTATTTACGTGGCGGACGAAAAACCTGTCATGGTGGTTGTTCCCGGGGACAGGGACATAAATGATGTGAAACTGAAAAACTTTCTTGGCGCGGTTGAACTTGACCTGGCACCCGACGGGGTGGTTGAGGACGTTACCGGCGCCCCTGTCGGATTTGCCGGCCCCGTTGAGATTAAAAATATACGCATCGTGTATGACAGGGAGATCAAAAATATCAGGAATGGTATTACCGGTGCAAATAAGCTGGACACCCATTACTCCGGTGTGAATCCCGGAAGAGATTTTACTGTAGAAGAAGAAGGTGACTTCACCCTGGCGGTGGAGGGGGACGCATGCCCTCATTGCGGCAAGCCCATGATCACCCGAAAGGGCATAGAAGTGGGACACATATTCAAGCTCGGCTATAAGTACACAAAGTCAATGGACCTGACGGTGCTTGACCAGAACGGAAAAGCGGTGCATCCCATCATGGGCTGCTATGGCATCGGGGTAAACCGAACCATGGCCGCGGTGGTTGAGCAGCATAATGATGACCGTGGTATTATCTGGCCCATAACAGTTGCCCCCTTTCATGTTGAGGTGGTGGGGCTTGCGAAATCAGAAGAAGAGACGGCTTCCGCGGACGAAATATACCAGTTAATACGTGATGCCGGTATGGAAGTACTCTACGATGACCGCAAAGCCAGCCCCGGATTCAAGTTTGGTGACGCGGACCTCATCGGTATACCCCTCAGGGTCACGGTGGGCAAAAGTTTCTTCGCCGAAGGGCAGGTTGAAGTAAAATTACGCGCCACCGGTGAGATGGTGAAGATGCCCAAAGAAGAACTGTTAGAGTATTTGCAAAAGCAGGTATCTGACTTGTTTGCTGAACTGTCTCCGTGAGAGATAATTGTTGAGTCTTATCTAAAAAAATATTGACACTGTTTATAGTGAGATATAATTTGACTATCCATTACGGGGCGTAGCGCAGTCCGGTTAGCGCGCGTGGTTTGGGACCACGAAGTCGGAGGTTCGAATCCTCTCGCCCCGAATAACAAATTTCGCGCCAGTAGCTCAGCTGGATAGAGCAACGGCCTTCTAAGCCGTAGGTCACAGGTTCGAGCCCTGTCTGGCGTAAATCTATCAAGAAATAATACAGAAAAGATGGTATCAGCCATCTTTTTTTAAATTTTACTTCTTTCCTGATAATTTTTCACCGCTATCAACCATCTTTATAGTTGCATAATAAAATAATTAGTACTAATATCTGAAATTGCTATTGTAATAGTATATTCAATGCATATAAACCATTTGATAAGCCTATCCTACCAGGCAGGGAAGATAATGACCGAACAAGCACGGAATGCAGAAAAAAAGAAAATATTACTGGTTGAAGATGAAGCAATTATAGCAATAGACCAGGCCAGGGTAATCGAAGAATTCGGTTACAGGGTAGTAACAGCATATAATGGTGAAGAGGCTGTTGATGTCATAAGTGCTGACCGGGAAATTGAACTTGTACTTATGGATATTGACCTTGGAAGCAAAATTGACGGTACCGAAGCTACCCGTCGTATACTGGAAATACGCGCATTGCCGGTTGTATTCCTCACAAGCCATGCAGAAAAAGAAATGGTAGACAGGGTGAAGAATATTACCCGTTACGGGTACGTGCTGAAAAACTCCGGTAAGTTTGTCCTTAACGAAGCCATTACAATGGCCTTTGATCTGTTTGAAGCTCACAACGAGGCTCAAAAGAGCAGGGAGGAGGTTGAAGTTACCAATGAAGAATTACGTGTTGCCATAGAAGAAATGGAAGCCACCAACGAGGAATTCGAAGCTGCTAATGAAGAACTTCTGAATTCAGAAAAAGAGCTATGGGAGAGCAGGGAAAAATTTCGTGAATTGTTCGAGAATATGGGTAACGGGGTGGCAATATATGAAGCGGTAAATGATGGGGCTGACTTTGTTATAGTGAATTTCAACAAGGCAGCTGAAAGAATTGAAAACATCCACAGGGAAGAGGTAATCGGCAGAAGTGTGCTTGATGCCTTTCCTGGTGTCAAAGAGTTTGGATTGTTTAAAGTGTTTCAGAGGGTATGGAAGTCGGGGCAACCTGAAAGGTTTCCAGTCTCACAATACAGGGATGGCCGAATTTCCGGCTGGAGGGATAATTACGTATACAGGCTGCCTTCAGGAGAATTGGTTGCGGTATACGAGGATGTGACCGCAGGAAAACAGGCCGAAGAACAGCTTGTTCATCAGCAGCAGATGACTGAGCACGTAATGGCGGTTAGCCCGGTACCCATCATTGTTCTAGATTCTGAAGGTACTATCATCTACGCAAATGATCGGGCAGAAAAAGTGCTTGGACTTGAAAAATCGGAAATTACTTCACTCAACTATAATTCTCCCAAATGGGAAATCACAGACCTCGACGGTAATCCTTTCCCGGCTGATCATCTCCCCTTTAATGTTGTAAAGCGTACCGGGAAACCCGTGAACGGTATACGACATACCATTCACTGGCCCGATGGCAGAACCATCATGTTGTCAATTAATGCTGTGCCGCTGTATACTGCCAATGGTGACTTTAATGGAATGGTGGCATCCCTTGAAGATATAACCGAGCGAAAGCGTGCCGAAGAACAACTACTTGATAAAGAAAAGATCAATGAAAAATTATTAACTGCATCGAAGTACGTATTAGAGGTAGAAGAATTCGCGCTGGCCGCGAGGCATGTATTTGACGCCAGCTGCCAGATTACAGGCGCCACATCGGGTTACGTGGCCTTAATGGATGATACCGGTACAGAAAATGAACTATTGTTCCTCGAGTCAGGAGGGGCCAAATGCTCTGTTGATCCCACCCTTCCAATGCCCATACGTGGATTGAGGGCGGAAGCCTACGAAACGGGACATGTTGTGTACCATAATGAGTTTATGTCAAGTGAATACATGAAACTGATGCCCAGGGGTCACTCTCCATTATATAATGTGTTGTTTGCCCCATTAAATATATCCGATAAGACTGTGGGTATAATGGGAATAGCGAATAAACCTTCTGACTTTACCGACGAAGATGCGAAAATAACAGGTGCTTTTGCCGACCTGGCCGCACTTGCCCTTCGAAACAGTAAAATCATAAATGAATTGAAGCAAAGTGAAAAGCGATTCCGGGATATGGCTGAGCTGATGCCGGAGATATTATTTGAGACTGATATAGATGGTACGCTGACTTTTGTAAACCAGGCCGCATTTGAAATGACCGGGTATGAACAGGATGATATTAAAGAGGGTCTGAATGCCTTTGAGATGTTCATTCCCGAAGAACGTGATGCCGCAATTAACAGGTTCAACCGGATTATTGAACAGCAGAAGGGGTTGTCCAGGGAATATAACGCGTTAAAGAAGGATGGTACGAAATTTCCTGTAAAGGTACACAGCGTACCAATAGTCACGGATGCAGGGGTGACGGGTATTCGAGGGGTTATTGTTGATATTACCCATCAGAAACGGGTGCAGGAGGAGAAAGAGCAGCTTGTTGAACAAAAAGAGCTGCTGCTACGCGAGGTTCATCACCGGATAAAGAATGACATGAACGTACTGCGAAGTCTGCTCTCGCTGCAGTCAAGGCATACTAAGAATACCGAGGTATCTGATACGTTAAAAGAAGCAACAAACCGTATATATATCATGTCCAGTATCTACAATACACTATATCGTGGCGAGGATGTCAATAGTCTCAGCCTGAATCCCTTTGTGAATGATATACTGGAAGCAATACGCCAGGTATATACCCTGTCAACCCGCGTGACGATTGAACAAAACATTCAGGATATAACCATATCGGCAAATGAGTCTTTCACTATCGGGATAATTGTTAATGAACTGATTACCAATGCCTTCAAGTATGCTTTCGAAGGGTATGACAGGGGTGAACTGCGTGTAACCATACAAAATGACCAGGACAATCATCTACGTATAGAAGTTGCGGATAATGGAGTTGGAATTCCAGAAGAACTGCTGGATAACCGGGAATTTGGGTTTGGTCTTACCCTTGTTGACGCATTGGTAAATCAAAAAGGGGGCAGACTGGATATTACAAATGATAATGGTGGGATAGTAGAGACTGTCATCCCATTATCCGGTTAAACCGGAGAAACTGTATATGGATAGGAAAAAGAAAATATTGCTGGTAGAAGATGAGCCGGTGGTTGCCCTTGACCAGTCAGGTATTTTAAAAAAGAATGGCTACCTGGTAAACATGGTGTATAACGCGGAAGATGCCGTCACAAAGGTTAGAGAAGATAACTCTATTGATCTTGTATTGATGGATATAAACCTCGGCACAGGAATGGATGGGACTGACGCGGCCAGGAAGATAATGGATATTCACGATATTCCTATCGTCTTTCTTACCAGTCACATGGAAAAAGATGTGGTTGAGAGGGTAAGAGGTATAACCAGGTATGGATATGTTTTAAAAGGTTCTGGAGAATTTGTGTTACTGGAATCGCTGCACATGGCCTTTGAACTTTTTGAAGCACATCGCAGGGAAAAGACGACCAGTGAGCAATCCCAGGAACAGGCAAAGCTACTTCGCGAAAGGGTAAAAGAACTGAATTGCCTGTATGATATCGCAAAACTTGTAGAAACCCCGGGAATAACAATAGAAAAGATATTACAGGGAACCGTGAAGGTGATGCCGCAGGCATGGCAGTACCCGGAGATCACCTGTGCCCGGGTTATTCATGATAATCATGAATATCTTTCCCATGATTTTATTGAAACAGAATGGAAACAAAGTGCTCCCCTTGTTGTAAATGGTAAAACAACAGGCAAAATAGAAGTTTTCTATAAAGAGATGAAACCTGAAAAAGATGAAGGGCCTTTTCTAAAAGAAGAGAGAAGACTGCTATATGCGATTACAGAGCGAATTGGGCACGTCATAGGGCGTTTCAGCTTTTACAATGAGTTACGTGAAAGTGAAGAAAGACTGTATAATATCGTGGAACACATGCCCGTGATGATGGACGCTCTCAACGAGAATGGTGAAATTGTGTCATGGAACAGCGAAGCTGAAAGGATTACCGGGTATAGTGCCGACGAGATGACAGGTAATCCGGATGCTATGAAGCTTTTATACCCGGATGATACATATCGCACGCGGATGATGAATGAAATGGTGGCCCTGGGAAATGATTTCAGGGATGAGGAAACTGTGATCACCTGTAAAGATGGAAGAAAACGTATAATTTCATGGTCCAACATATCTGGTCAACATCCAATCCCCGGCTGGTATAGCTGGGCTGTGGGTGTGGATGTGACTGAACAAAATATCGCGATGGAGGATCTAAAGCAGTCACGAGATGAGAATGAACTGAGACAAAGAATTGCAAATGTGCTTCTTACATTCCCGGAAGATGAAGTATACTCGGGTGTGCTTGATATACTTTTGGATATTACCGGGAGTGTATTTGGATATTTTGGATACATCGATGACCATGGTAACCTTGTATGTCCTACGATGACAAGAGATATATGGGAGAAATGCCAGGTGCCGGGTAAGGATATAGTCTTTCCGCGGGAGTCCTGGGGTGGGTTATGGGGTAAATCTCTCATTGAGAAGATAACTATACTGAGCAATGAGAATTTAAATGTACCGGAAGGACACATCTCACTTGTCAATGCCATATGTGTTCCCATTGTCAGTTTTGATGAACTGGTGGGGCAGATAGTGCTGGCCAACAAAGAAGATGGATACACCGAAGAAGACAGAAAGAAACTTGAGTCATTAACAGAATACCTGGCTCCTATTATACGGGGCTGGGTAGAGAAATCGCGCAGGGATGAAGAAATTCACAGGCTTCTCGAAGAGAAGGAGATTCTTCTGCGAGAGGTTCATCATCGCATAAAAAATGACATGAGTTCCATAAGCAGTTTGTTGTCACTGCAGTCATCCTCTATCGATAACCCTGAGGCTTCAAGTACCCTGCTTGAGGCCAGAAACAGAATTTCAGTAATGGGAACAATATATGATTCTCTGTACATGGGACGGGGTTTTTCATCCTTAAGTATAAAGTCATTTCTTAACGATCTTTTATTTTCCATTCAGCAAACATATTCGGGAGACGTCCCCGTCTCTATAAACTCACGAATAGAAGACATTGACATAGCCGCGAAGCAGTCATTCAGC